>PLTL01000024.1 GCA_003164475.1 Candidatus Dormiibacterota bacterium
CACGGTAGGATCGACGGCGATGTCCGGCAACCCTCGACGCCTGGATCGAGTGGTGGTGACGGGGGGGGCCGGGTTTCTTGGCTCGCACCTCTGCGACCACTTCCTCGGGCGTGGCATCGCGGTGGTCGCCATCGACAACCTCCTGACCGGCAGCCTGGACAACATCGCGCATCTGAGCGGTGACCCGGCGTTCAGCTTCCAGCGGCAGGACGTCACCGAGTACCTCGACGTGGAGGGCCCGGTTGACGCCGTTCTCCATTTCGCCTCGCCGGCCAGCCCCATCGACTACGCGCTGCTGCCGATACAGACCATCAAGGTGGGCACGCTCGGCACCCACCGGGCCCTGGGGCTGGCCATGGCCAAGGGGGCGCGCTTCCTGCTCGCCAGCACCAGCGAGGTGTATGGCGACCCGGAGGTCCACCCCCAGCCCGAGACCTACTGGGGACACGTCAACCCGGTGGGGCCGCGGAGCATCTACGACGAGGCCAAGCGGGCCGCCGAAGCGTTCACCATGGCCTACCACAACCATCATGGTCTGGACACCCGGATCGTGCGGATCTTCAACACCTATGGGCCGCGCATGCGCCGGCATGACGGGCGCGCGGTGCCCGCCTTTGTGACGCAGGCGCTGGCCGGTGAGCCGATCACCGTCTTCGGCGAGGGTTCGCAGACCCGGAGCCTCTGCTATGTCGACGACCTGATCGACGGCGTCCATCGGCTGCTCGCCTCCGATCATCCGCTGCCGGTCAACATCGGCAATCCGAGCGAGATCACCATGCTCGAGCTGGCCCGGATGGTGCGCGAGCTCTGCGGGAGCACGAGCCAGATCGTCTTTGAGCCCCTGCCGGTCGACGATCCCCGGCGCCGGCGACCGGACATCACACTGGCCCGACAGCTTCTCGCCTGGGAGCCTCGCGTCCCGTTGAAGGACGGGCTGGCCCGCACCATCGCGTGGTGGCGAGGGGGCGAGCCGGAACCGGGACCCTCGCGAGAGCAACCCGGGCACGCGACGGCGTTGGGCTAGGATGCCCGCGCTGATGGATGCACCCTTCCTCTCGGTCCTGATGCCCGCCCTCAACGAGGGGCGGACCATCTCCCAGGTCCTGGATGCCGTCCTCGCCTCCCCGGTCGACCTGGAGCTGATCCTGGTGGACGACGGCTCGACCGACCGCACCTGGGAACTGATGGAGGCACGTGCGGCCGCCGACCCCCGGGTGCACGCCTACCGCCACCAGGTCAACCAGGGGAAGGGGGCGGCGATCCGCACTGCGCTCGGGCACGCGCGAGGAAAGGTGGTGCTGATCCAGGACGCCGACCTCGAGTACGACCCCGCGGACTACCCCCACCTGCTGGAGCCGATCCAGAACGGACGGGCCACGGTGGTCTACGGCTCGAGGGCATTCACCAGCCACACCGCCTACTCGTACTGGTACGTGATCGGCAACCGGCTGGTGACCCTGGCCACCAACGTCATCTACAACTGCTACCTCTCGGACATGGAGACCGGCTACAAGGTGATGCCCCGCGAAGTCGCCCTCTCCCTTGACCTGCAGGCCCGCGGATTCGAGCTGGAGCCCGAGATCACCGCCAAGCTGCTCCGTTCGGGGCACCGGATCTACGAGGTCCCGATCAGCTACGCCGCCCGCTCCCGTGCCGAGGGCAAGAAGCTGACGGCCATGGACGGGGTGCGCGCGCTCCGGACCCTGGCGCGCTGCCGGGGCTGGCGCCCCCCCCAGCGGCGCTGAGAGAGCGATGACCACGCGGTCGGAGCCGGCGCTCCCACCCGGTGTCCCCGCCGGTTCGGAGACACCGCCGGGCCAGGCCGCTCCAAATGCCACGGAAGGTGAGGCCCCCGCGGCCCGACCTGGCTGTGCTGGCACCGCTCCTCTACCTCGCCGTGGCGCTGGCGGCGCTGCGCCCGGGCCTCTTCACCGGCCACGACAGCATCGTCGGGACCACCGGGGACCCATCACTCTCCATCTGGGCCCTGCAGTGGATGCCGTTCGCCCTGAGCCACCACCTCAACCCCCTGTTCACCTCCTTTCTCCACTACCCGACCGGCGTCAATCTGATGTGGAACTCGTCGATCCTCTTCCCGTCGCTGGTGCTGTCGCCGGTCACCGTCCTCTGGGGCCCGATCGTCTCCTACAACTTCCTGACCCTGCTCAGCATGTGGCTCTCCGGCTGGTGCGCCTTCCTGGCGGTGCGCAGGTACTCGAAACGGTGGGTCCCGGCCGCCGTCGGTGGACTGCTCTACCAGTTCAGCCCATTCCTGGCCAGCCAGATCACCGTGCACGCCCAGATCTTCGTGGCCGTCTTCCCACCCCTGCTCGTGCTCCTCCTGGACGAGATCCTGGTGCGCCAGCGGCGCCGAGCCTGGCTGATCGGAGGCCTCCTCGGGTTGGCGACCGCCGCCCAGCTCCTCACCGGCACGGAGGTGCTGGCCATCTCCGTGGTGATGTGCGTCCCAGCGCTCATCACCCTCGCGGTCATCTTCCGAGCCCGGCTCCGGGAGCGGCTCGGCTACGCGCTCCGCGCCGGAGCCGCCGCGTT
>PLTL01000060.1 GCA_003164475.1 Candidatus Dormiibacterota bacterium
CGATCAGCGCCGCCAGCGCGAGTGCCAGCCCGGGCCGTTTGGTCAGGCGCAGTGCGCAGGCCGCCGGACCAACCAGCAGGGCGGTGCTGAGCACCGCCCCGATGGTCATGGCCGACAGCGAGACCGCCAGCGCCAACGCCACCAGGTAGCCGATGCCCACCGCCCGAACCGGCACCGTCCGGGCGGCCGCCATCTCGGGGCTCAGCGAGCTGAAGAGGAGCATCCGGTAGAGCAGCAGAACCGTGCCCAGGGAGATCGCGGTGAGGACCGCGATGACCGGCACCAGACTGCTGTCGATGGCGAAGATCGAGCCGAAGAGGATTGTGATCGAGGCCCCGGTGGTGCTGCTGAAGCTGGTGTCCAGGTAGAGGAAGAGCGCCGCCAGCCCCAGCCCGGCGCCCAGCACGATCCCGGTGGCCAGGTCGCGCCCCCGCGGGCGCCGCAGGCCGAGCAGCTCGATGGCGCCGGCGGCCACGGCGGCAATGACCAGGAACCCCCAGAGCTGGTTGAGCCCGAGCAGGAAGGCTCCCGAGCCGCCGGTGGCGCCGAGGTCCGCCAGGGCGTGCCCGGAGAAGGCCTGGCCGCGAACCACCGTGAAGACCCCCACCACCCCGGACACCACCGAAACCACCGCGCCCACGATCAGTGCCACCTGGACAGGTGAGCTCTGGAAGAAGCCCGGCCCGAAGATGAACCCCATCTGGCTGCCTCTCGTTCTCAGATCAGGCCGCGCTCGGCCACGTCGTGGGCGTGCTCGTGGTCGGCGGCCACGCTCTCATCTGAACCGGAGACGACCAGCACCCGGTCGCGCAGCCGGATCACGTCGACCTGGCGACCGTAGAGCTTGCTCAGGACCTCGGTCTGGACCACCTCGTCGGTGGTGCCGCTGGCGGCCCGTCCGGCGGCCAGGTAGACGATCCGGTCCATGGCCGGGAGCAGTGGGTTCATGTCATGGGCAGAGATCAGGACCGCGATCCGCTGCTGCCGGGCGATCCCGGAGAGGAGTTCGACGACCTCCTGCTCACTGCGAATGTCCAGATTGATGAGAGGCTCGTCGAGGAGCAGCAGCTGGGGCCGGCTGATCAGGGCGTGGGCGATGAGCACCCGGCGCTGCTCACCGCCGGAGAGCCGGCCCACGCGGGCGTCGGCGAAGTGGGTCGCGTCGACCGCCTGGAGCATTTCGTCGACCAGCTGCCGCCGCTGTCGTGAGGGCAGGGGGATGCCGAGGCGCTGGCCGTCCAGGCCCAGGCCGACCACGTCGCGCGCTCGCAGTGGCATGTCGGGGTCGAGGGCCACCGTCTGAGGGACATAGCCGATCGCCGGGAGCCGTCCCGAGTGAGCGCGGCCCCTCATCCAGACGCGGCCGGCGCTGGCCCGCTGGAGCCCCAGGATCACTCGAAAGAGCGTGGTCTTGCCAGCGCCATTGGACCCGATCAGGCCGGTGACCTCGGCGGCCCTGAGGCTGAAGCTGACTTCGCGCAGCACCTGGCGGCCGGAGAGCCAGACCGAGATCCCCTCCAGCCTCACGACCTCGTCTCCGGCGACCCTGGCGGCTTCCACGGGCACTAGAGCCGGGTGGTGGATCGTCTGTCGGCGAGGGCCCGGGCCAGGGACCTGGTCTCGGCGATCATCCAGGACTGATAGTCATAGCCGGGGGTGGGCATGGTCTCGTACAGGCCGACCACCGGGATGCCGTTGCGCTCGGCCAAGGAAAGGAAGGACGCGGTCAGCGAGTCGGTCACCTGCTGGTTGTACAAGAAGACTCTGACGCGGTGCCGGTTGAAGAGGCTGTCCTGAAAGCTCACTTCCTGGGGCGAGGGGTCGACCCCGTTCATGGTGTCGGCCTGGAGGGCCCAGGGGGTGAGGTTGTCGGCCCCGACCGCCTCGAGGAGGTAGTCACCCACCGGTTCGGTGGTCGCGACCGGGGCGTGGGGGAACCTGGCCCTGAGCTGGGCAATCGCCGTCAACCACGGGGCCAGTGATCGGTCGAAGCTGGCGGCCCCGGCCCGGAAGTAGGCGGCGTGGCCTGGAGCCAGCTGGCCCAGAGCGGCGGCCACCGACCGGGCGACCGCAGGCATCGTCGCCGGCTGGTACCAGAGGTGCGGGTTGGAGCTGTTTGACGGCAGGCCGAGGAGCTTCTGGACGTCGATCACCTTGCGGAGGCGGCTGGGTGAGGCAGCTTCGATCTGGTTCATGAAGCTGTCGTAGCCCAGGCCGTTCTGGACCACCAGTTGGGCGGCGCTGACCACCTCGGCCACCCGGGGGCTGGCCTCGAAGGTGTGGGGGTCGGTGTTGGGNNCACGTTGGCGTACTCGTTCTCGGCGCCCACGGCCAGGATCCGGTGGGTCCCGGTGGCCGATGCGGCCAGCGCCGGGAAGGTGGGCGCGGCGACCGCAGCCACCGCCAGGAGCAGTCCCAGTGCGCCCAGCGGCAGGGGGCTGCTCCCGACCACCCGTTTCACGCTCAAGCCACTCCTCTGGTGCAGGAGGTCCCGCGGCCCTCGGAGACCCTTGGAGCGAATGATAATCACTCCCGTTTTAGCGGTCAAGCGGGCGGGGTTCCCGGGCTCAGGGCAAGTCGGCACACCTCGCGTGGGTCAGAGCTGGGGGCCGGGCGCATCGGGCGCGGGCCGCCCATGGGCACCCGGCCCGGGGCGGCCGGGCCGAAGCGTCAGTCTGGGTTGGCGAGGCCATGTGCTAGTCTGTCAAGGTCTCTACCTTGACAGCTACAACCCTGGATCGAATCGACCGGCTGCGGCTCCTGGACGCTTACCGTGCCGCTCTCACCGAGCGCCAGCAGGAAGCGCTCCGGCTCCAGCTGGAGGAGGACTGGTCGGTGAGTGAGCTGGCCCAAGCCCTGGGCACTTCCCGGGCGGCCGCTCACGACCTGCTCCGCCGCGGCCTCCGCCGGATGGAGGAGTTGGAGGGGCAGCTGGGGCTCTGCGCGCGCATCCAGGCGGGAGAGCGGGAGCGGGCCGACCTCACAGAGCGGTTGAGGCGGGCCGAGCTGGAGCTGCGTCACCTGACCTCCAGGAAGGGGGCGGCCTGATGTTCGACACCCTGACCGACAAGCTGAGCGCCGCCTTCAAACACTTCACCGACAAGGGCCGGCTCACCCCCGAGGATGTGGAGGGCGGGCTCCGCGAGGTGCGGCTTGCCCTGCTCGAAGCCGACGTCAACTACAAGGTGGCCCGCCAGTTCGTCGACGGCATCCGGGAGCGGGTGGTGGGGAGCGACGTGCTGGAGAGCCTCACCCCGGGCCAGCAGGTGATCAAGGTGGTCTTCGAGGAGCTGGTGCAGCTTCTAGGAGGCGAGGACGCCCGTCTCACGTATCAGTCCGAGCCGCCGACCAGCGTGCTGCTGGTGGGGCTGCAGGGGTCGGGAAAGACCACCAGCGCGGTCAAGCTGGCCATGCTGGTGCGGGAGGATGGCCACCGGCCGATGCTGGTCGCAGCCGACCCCCAGCGGGCCGCGGCGGTGCGCCAGCTCCAGGTCCTGGCCAAGGAGCAGGACCTCGAGGTCGTGGTGGCGGACCCTGAAAAGGGAATGGCTCGCGGGGTCGAGCTGGCGCTGGCTGAGGCCCGGCATCGGGGAGCCGACGTGGTCATCGTCGACACCGCCGGGCGCCTCCATCTTGACCAGCCGCTGATGGACGAGCTGAAGGCCATCCGCAACACCAACCGGATCGACCACGCCCTCCTGGTGGTGGACGCCATGACGGGCCAGGAGGCGGTCAAGGTCGCCGGGGCCTTCAAGGCGGACGTGGGTGTCGACGGGGTGATCCTGACCAAGTTNNGACGGCGACGCCCGGGGTGGGGCCGCCCTCTCGATGCGGGCCGCGATCGGGCTGCAGGTCTGGTACTGCGGGGTGGGGGAGCGCCCCCGGGACCTCCAACCCTTCCATCCCGAGCGCATGGCCCGCCGGATCCTGGGGATGGGCGACGTCCTCACCCTGATCGAGCGCACCACCCAGGAGATCAGCGTTGAGGAGGCCGAGCTGGCCGAGCAGCGGCTTCGGGAGGGGAGGATGACCTTCGACGGCTTCATCCTCCAGCTGCGCCAGCTGCGCAAGCTGGGGTCACTGGAGTCGATCATCGGGATGGTGCCGGGGGGGCGCGAGCTTCTCCGCCAGCAGGGAGGGAACCTGCCCGACGAGTCCTATCTGAGCCGGATCGAGGCGATCGTGCTCTCCATGACCAAGGAGGAGCGGTCCCGGCCCGAGATCATCAGCAACTCGCGGCGGCGCCGGATTGCGGCGGGGAGTGGGGTCTCGGTGGTCGAGGTCTCGCGGTTGATCAAGAGCTTCGAGAGGATGCAGGTAATGATGCGGGGGCTCTCAGCCCGAGGCGGCAAGCGCCGGATGGCCGAGGATCTGTTGAGGCGGGCGCCGGCCGGCTCGCCGCTGCCGCGGCGCTGAGGGTGAGGCGGCGGCGCAAGACGCAATTCGACAAGTAACAAAGGGGAAGGCCTATGGCGGTCAAGATTCGGCTGAAGCGGATGGGGGCGAAGAAGCGACCCCTTTATCGAGTGGTGGTGGCAGACGCGCGCTCACCTCGTGACGGCCGCTTCATCGAGGCGGTGGGTTACTACGATCCCCTCAAGGAGCCGGCGCTGCTGCGGGTGGACGATGAGCGCATCCGTCACTGGATGGCCACCGGCGCCCGTCCCTCGGACGTGGTCAGGGAGCTCCTGGAGAGGGAGGGCGTCCTCCCGGCCAGCCCTCATCCCCAGCGCACCAAGACCGGGCCTCGCAAGCCGGGTCCGGCGACCCCTTCTGCGAGCGCTCCTCCTCCCCCGGCGGCGGCCGCGCCAGCCGAGGCGGCNNGACGCAGAGCCGCAAAGCCCCGAACCGCCCGCGGCCGGTGCGCCCGCGCCCCACGACTTGTCCGAGGCGCCGGGGGCGGAAGCCGACGGCGCCGGCCCAGACGCCCGCGTCGAGGAGTGAGCCGTGCCCGACTACGGCGAGCTGGTTCGCTACATGGTCCGGAGCATCGTCAGCCAGCCCGACGCGGTGGAGGTGACGGTTGAGCAGGATGGCCACCGGGTGACGGTGCGAATCACGACCGCGCCGGGCGACCTGGGCAAGCTGATCGGGCGCGGCGGGCGCCATATCGAGGCGATCCGGATGGTGGTCCGGGCCGCCTCCCTGCGCCCCCGGGACCGGGTTCAGGTCGAGGTCCGGGATTGAGCTACCTACCGCAGTGGGTTCGGGTCGCCCTGGTTCTGCGGCCCCATGGTCTGGGCGGCGAGGTAGCCGTCGAGCTCCTGGGAGGCGACCGCGAGCGGCTGCGTCCCGGGCTGGCGGTGCGGTCGGGTGCCGGCGAGACCCTGATCGAGTCGGTTCGGGGCGACGGCAGGCAGTTGATCTGCCTGCTTGCCGGTGTCAGCGACCGGGACGCCGCCGGTGCTCTCTGCGGCAGCTACCTGGAGGTGGCGGCGTCCCAGCTGCGCCCGCTCCCGGAGGGAGAGCTGTTCCACTTCCAGCTCCTCGGCCTTGAGGTGCGGGATGGGGAGGACCGGGTGCGGGGAGAGCTGGTCGACATCGAGGTCTACCCCGCCCATGACGTCTATGTGGTCCGAACCCCGGCGGCCGAGCTGCGGGTGCCGGCGGTCAAGGAGGCGGTCCTGGCGATCGACCTGGAGCAGCACCGGATGACGCTTGCCGACCGGTTCCTGGAGGAGTGGGTCGATGCGGTTTGACGTGGTCACCCTGTTTCCCGGGCTCTTCCCCGGCCCGCTGGCGGCCGGGGTGGTGGGGCGGGCTCTGGACCAGGGCCGGATCCAGATCGAGACCTGCGACCTCCGGGAGTTCGGGCTGGGCGCCCATCGTCAGGTGGACGACATTCCCTTCGGCGGCGGGCCGGGGATGGTGTTGCGGCCGGAGCCACTCTTCGCTGCCGTCCGCTCGCTGCGGGCGCTCCGTGGACTTCCCGACGCCAAGGGCATCCTGCTCTCCGCCCATGGCCAGTCGCTGGGGGCCGAGCTGGTGGCGGAGCTGGCCAGGGCGCCTCGGCTGCTGCTGGTGTGCGGCCGCTACGAGGGCGTGGACGAACGGGTCAGGGCCGGGCTGGAGCTGGAGGAGATCTCCGTGGGTGACTTCGTGGTCAGCGGCGGCGAGCTGCCGGCCATGCTCCTCATCGAAGCGGTCGCGCGGCAGCTTCCGGGGACCCTGGGAGACCCGGAGTCGGCTCTGGACGAGAGCTTCAGCCAGGGCCTGCCGGAGTACCCTCACTACACTCGCCCAGCGGTCTTCGAGGGGATGGCGGTCCCCGAGGTCCTGCGCAGCGGGGATCACGCCAAGATCGCCAGCTGGCGCGCGGCCGCGGCTCTGGAGCGGGCCCGCCGGCTTCGCCCCGACCTCCTGGTCGCGGCGGGGATGGCGTTGACAGAAGACGAGACGGCTGAGAACGAACCAAGGGGACCGGGCCGGGCCGCGGCCGGAGCCCGCCTGGGAGGTGCGCAATGAACATCATCGACCTGCTCGAGGAGGAGCAGCTCCGTCAGGACGTCCCGGAGCTGAGCCCGGGGGACACAGTGAGGGTCCACGTCAAGGTGGTCGAGGGCACCAGGGAGCGGATCCAGGTGTTCGAGGGCCTGATCATCGGGCTCCAGAAGGGTGGGGTCCGGCGATCGGTGACCGTCCGCCGCACCGCCCATGGGGTGGGGGTGGAGCGGACCTTCCCGGTTCACTCGCCCCGGCTGGCACAGATCGAGGTGGTCCGGCGCGGCAGGGTGCGTCGGGCCAAGCTCTACTACCNNTTCGGGAGCGTCGGGAGCCGGCGGGCAAGGCCGGCGCGGGTGCCCCGGCGGTCGCCTCCGAGCCAGTGGCCGCGGCGCCGGTGGCGGCTGAGGTCACCCCGAAGCGCCGGTTGGGCCGGATCCGGGGTGAGAAGGGCTGAGGCGGCGCGCCCAATTCGCCTTTCCCACCGCCTAAACTAGCCGTTTGTGCCGGACATGCTGAAGCGGGTGCTGGTGGTGTCGTGGCGGGCAACCCGCTCCGAGACCATCGCCAAGGCCCTGGACAAGCACGGACTGGAGATGGTCGCCTTCGAGTCCGTGCGAGCCGCGGCCCGTGGTCTGGCGAAGACCCCGGCCGGGGCTGTCCTCATCGAGGTCACGGGTGACGACCCGGCCCTGGTGCCGCTGATCCAGCAGATCCGGGCCGACGCCACCCACGCGTCGATCCCGGTGATCCTGGTGGTGGCGGATCCGTCGTCGGCGCCGGTGGCCGAGGCGATCGCGGCGGGGGCAACCGAGGCCCTGCCCCGGAGCAGCTCCACCCAGGCCATCGTGGAGTCGCTGCGGGGCCGGATGGAGGCAGCGGAGGTGCCCGCCACTCCGCCGCGTTCCCGAAAGGGGGCAGGGGAGCTCTGGGTGGTGTGCGGCCCCAGAGGCGGAGTCGGAAGGACCCTCCTGGCGGTGAACCTGGCCGTCATCGTGGCGGAGTCCCAGCGGGTGGCGCTGGTGGACAACGTACCTCGCTTCGGGAGCGTCCTCATGGCGTTCAACCTGCCGCCGCAGGCACCCACCTGGGTGGAGCTTGCCGACCTGCCTCCTGAGGAGGAACTTCTGGACCGGCTGACCAGCCATCCCAGTGGGGTGTCAGTGCTGCCGGCGCCGGGGCGGCCGGAACTTTCCGACGCCGTGTCCCCGGCGGCGGTGGGAGCGCTGATCTTCCGCCTCACCAACGCCGCCGATCTGGTGATGGTGGACCAGGGCGGTCGTCTCGACAACGGCGGCATCGACCTCCTGGAGTCCGCGGACCACATGCTCCTGGTGGGCACCCCCGATAACCCCGGGGTGGTGGGGCTGAGGGGCTGGCTGCGCATCTGCGACCAGCTGAAGATCCCCCGGCAGCGGATCTCGGTGATCCTAAACGGGGTGCTGCCCTACCACCCCGTCGACGCGGAACGGGCCCGCCGGGTCCTGGAGCAGCCGGTCCTGGCGCTCTCCCACGGAGGCATCGACGGCGTGCGCTCCCTCAGCGGTGGCGAGCCGCTGGCCTGGAAGCATCCGTCAAACCGCTGGGTCAAGCAGATGCGCGGCCTGGTGGCCGAGATCTCGCCCGAGCTCGCCGCCAAGGCCAAGCACTAG
>PLTL01000346.1 GCA_003164475.1 Candidatus Dormiibacterota bacterium
GCTGGTCTCGAAACTCGGTTCCTAGCATGTGGACGTGTCGGCGGCCACGTGATGGGGCCACCCGCGGCCAACGGGTAGGACAACTTGCGGGCACCAAATAGGACCACTTGCGGCCAACGAATAGGTCCAGCCCCTGGGGCGACGTTACCGCCCGGTGCCACAGAGACGATTCCCGGCCAAGACCCAACCCAGGAGGAGCGGGATGGGCGGCAGGAGTTCGGGGTGGGAGACGTGGTGGAGGTTCTCCAGCACTGGCAGGCAGGGGGCTCGGCGCGCCATCTGGCGCGCAGTCTCGGTATGGGCCGTGACCGGGTGCGGCTGGTTGTCGCGGCGGCGCCGGCACCGCGGCGCTGGTCGTCTCCTACGGGGACAGCTCGTGCATCCCCTGGAGCGGAGCTCCGGCAAGAAGGTGAGGCCCTCCAGGCTCGCAAGGCGGCCGGGAAGCGTCTCGGGGCCGCGTTGCCCCTCGACCCCGTCATTGCAGCGCGCATATACGGGCCGAGAGGGCCGCTGGTGCCACGTTCCAGGCATCGCCGACGGCTCAACGCCGCTGGTCGCCCGCGCTGTGCGCAAGATCGCCCTACAGGCGCTCGAGACCGAGGCAGTGGTATGACCGGCCGCAACACTTCGGATCGGTTCGCAGGCATGCGCCAGAGCGCTGGCACGCGACTTACTGGTACAAGGGGCGGCGGCTGCCGTCGATCCTCCTTGTCGGGCGCCGTGATGCCACAGAGACGATTGGCGCGATGATCGAGGAGGTGGCCACCGGGGCTGAGGGGACGTTCCGTTGACAGCGGGGCACCCCCGCTGCTTAACTCGCGGGATGGATCTGGCCTCCTACGTGGATGAGCTAAACCGCGGTCNNNGGTTCTCGATGTCGGGACCTCGACTGGCTTCTTCGCCCTGGAATGTGCTCGTCGAGGGGGCATCGTGACCGCCATTGACATCGACTCTGATGGCCGGCCGCTTACTGAGTTGGCCCGGCTGAGTGGCCGTCAGGTTCGATTCGTGCAACGGAGCATCCATGATCTCGACGGTACCTTTGGGCAGTTTGACCTCGTGATCTGTGGTTCGATGCTCATGCGCACCCCAGACCTTGTGGGAGCAGTGCGCGCGTTGCGCCAGGTATGCGCAGGACGACTCATCGTCTCCACCGCCTGCACCGCAGATAGCGAGACCAACCCTCGGCCCCTTTTCGACTTCGTCGGCCTTCGCGCTCGCGAGAACGACTACTGGGTTTACTGGATTGCCAGCGCCGCTGGCCTGACACGACTGGCCACTGTCGCTGGGTTCTCTGTGGAGCGCACGGCGCATTTCACGCTGACCTCGGACCACTCCACGACCACGGGTGAGCAGCACGTCGCCCCTCAAGTACTCTTGCAACTCACCTGCCCCGGGACACAAGGGGGTGCCGGGCACTCTGCGGATCCACTTGACGCCGTGCGAACGAACGCGGCACAGGCCATCGACGACGTCAGGCCTGCGACGACCTCCCGGCATGGGCGCCTTGGTGTATGGCTCACCAAGGCTCTGTATCGTGTGATCGCACCGTATGCGTGGAGGGAGCGTGTGACGGATAAAGCTCTCTTGGAGGCGATCACCATGACCTCCGAGTTTGCCGCTCGCGCCATCCGCGACATCGATAACCGACTCAAGGCCGCTCAGGAGAGTATCGACGGCATCCAAGCGCAACTTCAGCCTCTGAGGGCCGACGTTGAACGCCTTTCTTGCAGCATCGATCCGCCGCCAGCCTGGGTGATCCCCCGGGTAGGCCTCCCGGGGTCAGCGGTCGCATCCACCGTTGTTGTCACCGCGGACGTACCGAGATCCTCGATGCCCCCGAGCGGATGCATCCGTGTCACGACTGATGAAGGGGTAATGTGGGCCATTGAGAGGGACCGCGTCATCACACCCACCCTCCGCGAGCTTCACAGGTGGGAGCCGGAGACGATAAGGTGCCTAAGTCGGCACACTTTGCCTGGTATGTCCGTCATGGACGTGGGCGCCAACATCGGTTACGTGAGCCGTGCTCTCTGCCGGCTCGTCGGCCCCACGGGTTATGTCATCGCGCTGGAACCCGAGCCGTTCAACTTCGCAGTGCTCCGGGCCAACCTGGCAGAAGCTCCTCAGGATCGCGTTCGCTGCGTTCGAGTGGCGGCGGCCGATCGGAACGGCATCGCTGACTTCTGGCTGGACGAAGAGAATCTGGGTGATCATCGCACGTGGGGTGCCGGTCGTGAGACGGCCCGCCGAATCCAGGTGCCGGTGGTTCGAGTCGACGATCTAGTCGACGGTTCCGTCGGTGTTTCGGTGGTGAAGATTGACACGCAAGGAACCGATCACCTTGTTGTCGCCGGTATGGAGCGCATGATCGCCCGCACACGGCCGACTATCGTGGTTGAGTTCTGGCCGTGGGGCATCGACGGAGCGGGCGGGAACTCGCTTGACGTCCTGGCCCAGTACCGATCGATTGGGATGGACATCGGCATCGTTGAGGACGGTGGTCGCGTCTACACATCAGATGCGGAAATACTCGAACGCGCGATGGCAGCGCAAGGCGCTTATGTCAGCCTCATTCTGACCCCTCACTAACGGGTGGATGATGCCTCCAATGGCAAGCTTGAGAGGACCTCGATGGTGTCATCACCAAGGTTGCCGGCGCTCACGTGTCAGACTCCCCTATTGCTCATGCTCATGACAAGATCTCGACTGCCCTTGGTGTACCGACTCCGACGACACCTCGAAACACGTCTCTCGGACCTGCGACTCCCGATCAGTCATCAGGGCAGAACCAAGGGGCCATCGCCTCTCCGGATCAAGCGTTATGTTCGGGCCTTGAACCGGGAAGAGCGCCGCCTGAGTAGGGACGTTGCTGCTGACCCGTGCCACCTACACCGCTTCGAATGTTCCGAACACTCGCAGAACGGCGAGGACGGGATTATTGCCGAGATCTTCGCCCGCATCCAACCGACCGACAGATCCTTCATCGAGATTGGCGCGTCCGATGGTGTGGAGAACTGCACTAGGGCTCTACTTGAAGATGGATGGCATGGCGTCTGGATCGAGGGCGATGCCGCGATGGTCACTGCCGCCCGACAAGTGGCTGGGGCGAGACCTGTGACCATCAGGAATGCGTTTGTCGATCGCGCCTCGATCCTGCCAGTCCTAGAAGAAGCAGGTGCACCCACGATTCCCGACTTGCTGGTCATCGACATTGACGGTAACGACTACTGGGTTTGGACAACCGTCGCTTCTTGTTACCATGCCCGGGTGGTCGTCATCGAGTACAATGCCGTCGTCGGCCCTTGGCTGAACTGGGTGATGCCCTACGACGCCGCCCACCGCTGGGATGGAACACGCCGACACGGAGCTGGTCTGGCTGCGCTTGCATCGCTCGGATCGTGGCTCGGCTACACGCTGATCGGTTGTGACAGCCGCGGAGTGAACGCCTTCTTCGTCGTCTCGTCGGAGTCGGAGCACTTCTCGCGTCGGTCGATTCGGGGTCACTTCGTCGCGGCGCGCTACCGCTTACCCTTTGGCCATCCGCGTTCCCCGTTCCAGTCGTTTGACGCTCCCCCAGTACCCGATGACGAGTGTGGCTTGGTCCGACTCAGAATCGCACTACCGAAGCGCACTGAGGTCCGTCCCTCCGGTCTTGTCTATGTCGACGCGGCCGTCGAGAACGGTACGAGAGTGTCCATTGGGAGTTCCCGCTCGACTCCGGTCCAGCTTGCAAGCTGGTGGCTCGATGAGAAGGGGCAACGCCATCCTAGCGAACCGGACCGATCAGCTCAGCATTGGTGTGCCCAACCGGGAGCAACCGTTCACCTAGTCGGCTGCGCGCCCGCGCCGGATGCTCCGGGTCGCTACACGCTGGTGTTCGGGTTAGTTCAGGAGTCGGTGCGTTGGTTCGACGATCCGGCTGCTAGGAAGAGCGTGGGGGACTGGACCGTTGGTTGAAGCCAAGTGCGCAAGCATTCGTCGCACGCCCGGATGCCATGCTGACCCATGTCCATGCCCCTGCTGACAAATCTGCGCTCAGTCGTACGTGACCTCCGGGCTCCGGAGTTGCACGTCAGACGCCTCACGTCCTCACCCAGATGGCAGGCGGGCTGACCTGGGCTTGCCAGGGAGTGAAACTCTGGGCGAATGCGGGGTGAGGTGCATTTCCGCCTGGCTCCGGCGGAATCAACGAAGTTACCGCAACAACGGCCTGCATCACATAGGGCGAGCGGGTGAGACGCGCGGGCTAAGCAGGGTGGCTCCACACGAGCGCGCCCTGGTCGAGGCGGGGGGGGGCGCCGGCCAGTTGGGTCAGGAAGTTCTCCATCGGCCGCTGTTGCGCGGGCTCGGTACCGTACGCCATAGGGCCCATGATGATGACGCTGACGCCCTCTGCCGCCAGATCGCTGCGGGCAGCGACGACGAGGTTCGGGCCGCATCCTGCGACTGAGGCCGACGACTGAATCGCGTGCATGGCACACGAAAGCGCCATCCCCTCGACGCCGTACCACATCACCCCGTTTGGGCCGGCGGTGTACATGGCGCCTGACACCATGCGCACCCGGAAACCGGATTGCGCCTGCCAGAGCATCGGCTCGAGGGAGAGTCCGGAGTCATCCCCGTACGGCACGATCACGGCAACAGTCCCGGCGGGAAGGTTGCCAACGTCTCCACCCGGCAGGAAGTACCGCGGGGTGAGGGCTGTCCAGCTTCGGAGCGGCATCTGGGGTGCGAGAGTGGCGCAGACCAGAACGATGGCGGCGCCGCCTGCAATACGCCTACGCCAGCTGCCTTGGAGCACCACACGATCGGCGACCACGGCGACTACCGCCGCCAGGCCGAGGTCGATGAAGAGGGCGAAGCGAGAGGGTAGAAGGTTATCGAGCAACGGAAAAGCGCTGAGCAGGCGTCCGGGGAGCGGAAGGAGGTGATGGATCACGCCGTCGATATGAAGATACGGGCCGAGGCTCCACACAAGCGCCGCAGCCGTTCCGCAGCCGACGACGCGCAGCCAGCGGTCTCTGCGCCATCGAAAGAAGGCCCAGAGGCTGAGCAGGACCAACGGTATCCCGATGTAGGAGTCGGATTCGACGCGTCCTGCGGTCCAAAGGTTGGCCAGATTGATGGTGAATTGAGGCGCCAGGGCATTGAGGCCGTTGGGCACGATGAGATTGACGACATCCGTCACGTATTGGTTTGGCAACTGTATGAGTCCGGTGATCCGTCCCGGTCCGATGATCTGATAGGTGAGCGGGGCCTCGGTGATCACCAGGAACACCAGCACGCCGATCCCCAGCGTCTTCGCCAATGGGACGACGCGCACCCTCACGCTCCGGGGGAACAGCAAGGCGGCGATCACGACGGCGGTGCCAACCGTAACGACGGAGAGGGCGAGGATTTCCTCCATGAAGAGAAGCTGCACGGCGGCCAGCAGCCCGATGACGGCTCCCCAGCGGACGCTGTTGTGCTCGGGGTGCTGGATGATTGTCTCGACGGCGATGAGCAGGAGCGGGACTGGGAAGAAGAGCAACAGCTGGACGTGGCCAAGAGCCTGGCTCGCGGCATAAGGGCCGAGGACCATGAGCAGTCCGCCGAGCCAGGCAGCCACCATGTGCCGCACGTGACGGCGAAGCCAGAGGGACGTGCACCAGCCGTCGAGCGCGAGCGCTAGGAGGAGCACCACGTTATAGCTGACCACGACCCCGAAGAGCGCCGTGACCGGCCACATCGCCACNNGATTCAGCCCGTGGGTCAGGGCGAACGGGTACCAGCCGAGGAAGGCCATCGACTGCATTGGATCGCCCGGGTACCCGGGCCACTCCATGGCCGGGTTGCGCCATGCAGGGAACGTCAGAGCCAGCGCGGCCAGCAGGTACCCTGCGAAGGACCACAGTCGAGCTCCCGGCCGTGGGATGCGAAGGCGCCCTGGCCAGACCGTGATCACGCCGTGCGGGTGCTCGTCTGCCCCGGCCGCTGTCCTCGCCTCTTTGACGTCGCCCGGCGGTGCGCCCATCAAGCTCCCCAGGGCGTGACGCTCGGGCCGCCCCGCCCCCCTGGTCGCCCATCGATGGCGAACCCCTCCGAGAGCTGGGCCAAGCGGGCGGCCATCGCCGCTCCGGCCACCTCAAAACTGTAGCGCTTGCGGATGGTTGCCGAGGCGGCGGCTCCGATCCGGCTTCTCGCCCCCGGGTTCTGATAGAGCCAGCGCATCCAACGTGCCGCGTCATCGACGTCGGGCTCGGCCCAAAGCTGACCCAGTTCGTATACCGCGTCGATTCCCGGCTGGTCTACGAGATCGGTCTCATCGACGGGTCGCAGCCGGTACCCAGTCAGGCAGCTGTTGGCCTGGGTCATGAACTCGATGTTCCCCGAGTAACCTGTCGCCACCACGGGAAGACCTGACAGCATAGCCTCTGCCATCCCCATGCCGAAACCCTCGGAGCGGTGGAGCGAGACGTAGACGTCGCAGAGGCTCAGCAGCGCATCCATCTCCGATCGGGTCAGGCTCTCTTCGATCACGATCCCGCCGAGGTTCGTGACCTCGCGGGTCAGCCGCTCCCGAACCTCCGGGAACCTGCGCAGGTTCAGAGCCTTGATCACGAGCCTTGCCGTGCTCTGGCGCTCCGAGGGCGTGAAGGCACGGCCGAAGGCACGAAGAACTGCCCAGGGATTCTTCCTGGCCAGCGTCGAGGTGACATCGAAGTGGAAGATGAATAGGCATGCTGCATCGGGGAGGCCGAAGTCGACGCGGCGAAGGCGCGGGTGGGGTACGGCTTCGATGAGGTGAGGTATCACGTAGATGGGCTTATCGGTGTGGCCGTGGAACGCGGCTGCGGTGAACCGGCTCCCGACCCACAACTCGTCCACGCGCGCGATCTGGGGGACCAACGTCGTAGCCACCACCGGCATCTCCCAAGCCCAGAAGCCGATCACGTGGCGGGGGGTATTGTCGGGCCGCAGCTCGCCATTGCTGACAAGGGGGAACTCATTCACGTTCAGGTACCAGAGGTCGATAGGGCCGTAGCGTCCGCTGCGCAGCGCGCACAATGCTGCGGGCATTCCCTCCTTCGTGTGCGCGACGTCTGGAATCTCACGGTCGTTCAGCCACACGCGAACGCCGGAGCCGGTCAAGGCCGCCACGGAGTGGCGAGCCGCCTCCGCGAGACCCGTCATCGCCCGCCAGTCACCGAATGCGTTCACCTCCGCAACTGGGCGCGACGTCGGGACAGACACACCCCTGCGGCGCTGATCGTGCGACTCGCCGAATTCCTCGAGGAGGACGCGATACTGGCGGGCGACCACCGCTGGAGACGCGTGGGCTTCAACAAAGTGACGTGCCGCCACGCCCGCAGAGGACCACCGCACCGGATCCGCCATCAACTCGTGCATGAGCTGGGTAAGGGACGCCACCTCACGGGTCGGCTCGGCAGAGATGGGCCAGCAGAACGCCGGGTCGAACTCGCGGTACTGAGGCAGGTCGCTCACGATCACCGGCTTGCCCGCTCCCAAGCTCCTCATGATCGTCGCACTCGTCTCGCCGACGCTCGGCCCTCGCAGGCCGATGGCCACGTCGCAGCTGAGGATTGCCGCGTCCAGGTCTTCGGGCGATAGGTCCGTGACCACCTCCGCAACACCATCGATCGAGAGGGCGGCGATCTCCTGGCGAACAGCGTCGACCAGTGCGAGGCACTCACTTCGGCCGGCGATAAGCAGGCGCGCCCGTCCCGGGAACTGCCGATGGAGCGTGGTAAACGCCGCAAGCACAACGGGGATACGCTTGTGAGGCGCCAGCCCTCCGAAGACACCGAAGACCAGCGGATCGCGAGGCGGCCGCGCCAGGTCGAGCGAGGAGTCGAGCAGCGGCGCTGGCGAGTGGATTCGTCTGACGCGTGCGGCTGGGTATCGGCGGCCGACCTCTGCCTGGGCCCAGGCACTGTGGACGACGGTCACCAGGCTCGACTCTATCAGCCGCCGGGATAGCTGCAATCTCATGTAATCCAGCTGGGACCGCCCGTCGATGACCGTCGTCGGGAGGTCCTCACCAACACTGGGGTCGTTGTAGCGGGCCTCTTCGAGGAGCGTCGCACTATCCGGGCCACCACACAGGCCGACGTAGAAGTCGAGGAGACTTAGGTCGTGGAGCACGAGCAATCCCGGGCGATCGAGCACGTACGCATGCATGTAGGCGTGGAAGAGGTGGTTGTTGCCCATATGGTACACGTCGAGATCACAGGGCCCAACCGCGCCCGCGGCGTAGTCGCTCGCCGCCACCACTGGGACGCCCTCTGGGGCCTGCACCTGCGAGGCAACGCGATCGCTGACAACGGCGATGACATCAACCTGCTCCCGCAGCAGAAGGAGGACCATCGTGCTGTAATCTGAGATCCCGCTTCGCTCTGGTGGTAATGGGCTCCACCACGCGATTCGCACAAGAGGCCCCCCAAGTGTCGATCAGATGCGGCGACCCAGGACTGCATAGTCCCCGGCGCCGAAAATCCAGTGGTTCAGAGCCTCGACCACCGCAATCAGGTCCGCCGCCCAGGGCCGGTCACGATCGGGCGTGGGGACCCCGTCGCTGACGGGGTGCTTGTACCGGACCTCGACGTCGGACAACCCGCGCGCACCCACCAGGAAGGCGAGGAAGTCAGGATTCAGCGGGCGCACGTGAGTCGGATCAATATAGAACGTCGATGCGCCGACGATGAGATTGTCGGGATTGGGGGTCTCAAGGACAAGAAGCCCACCGGGCTTCAGCGCACGGACGCTGAGGTCGATCAGCTCGACGAGTGCCTCGATGGGAAGGTGCTCCGCCACATGAAAGGCGGTCACTGCGGTCAGGGACCGCTCAGGGACATCGGTTAGGCGTTGCAATGCATTGCCGAGCCGGGCGTCAAGGCCGCGGGCCAGGCACCCGTCGACGAAGTCCGGGTTGATGTCGATGCCATACGCATCCACCCCGGCTTCCTTCAGCACTTCCAGCCACTCGCCACGCCCGCAGCCCACATCGACAACCGGGCCGTCGCGCGGCAGAGAGAGGACATCGTCGAGGTACTCGCGAGCGCGCTCCTTGATCAGCTCGTTCGAGCCGCGGAATGCTTCCTCGAGGGCGACATACATATTGTCTACAGCTGACGGGAGCTGGGAGAGTCGTTGACCATCGGGGGGTGCCGGGAAGGACCGCCGCACCTCGGTGAGGAAGAGATCGACCTGGGCTTGGCGGATGCGTGCCCCTGATCGATCACGCTCCCCGGCCGCGAGTGCCTCCTGCACCTGCCTGCCCAGTTGGCCGATTTCGTCACGCAGGGCTGCGAGCGCGTCGTGCTCCCGGGTGAACGCCTGGCGCTGCACGAGGTCGATCCGCGGCCCGAACTGAGCGATCTGTGCACGCAGGCCCTCGAGCCCCGAGTCGATCCGCGGTCCCAACGGGGCGACCTGTCCGTACACGCCGTCGAGTCCGGTGTCGATCCGCAGCCCCAACTGAGCGCGCAGGTCGTCGAGTTGCGAGTCGATCCGCAGTCCCAACTGAGCGGTCTGTGCGCACAGGTCGTCGAGTCCAGACTGGAGCCTGGCCAGCTCCGCCACGACCGCCCTGTTGAAAGCGATCTGTCGTTGCAACAGGGGTCGGCTCAACCGCTCGACCAAGCGCTTCAGGAAGCGCCGCCTCGTGCCCTTGGGGATGGGCAGCCCGAGCTCGACGTTGTCGACGGCCGCACCGAGCGAGCGCGAACTCGCGTCGGGCTGGGTCGGGGTCATCCTCGGGAGACTCCGCCCAGGGTGACTCTCTGGACGCACGCGGTGTGGGGGTGGCCGTTGGCGATTACCCGGCGGTTGCGCACTGACATGTTCAGAGTAGGGGTCCTCCAAAGCGCCTTTGTCCTCTGCCAGCCCGGGTACCGTAGTATGCCGAGTCATTGGGTCGCTGGGGAAGCCCGCGACCCCCAGTGGGGGCCGCCGGTGAGCCGAGTTCCGCAAGTCGATCCGGGCTGTGGCTGGACCTGAGGTCTCTTCCTGAGTTCATTGAGGTCGCTAGTGGGCCTCCAATGGGCACAGCCTCGGGGGGAGGGAGCTCAGGGCTCATCCATGCCGAGCCGCCAGCCTGCCCACCGGGGCTGGGGCTGGGGGCGCTGGTCGGGCGGCGCTCGGTCGCGCGGGTCATGGTAGTTTCCGCTCCATGCAGCCCACCCGCCCGACCCTGAGGAAGGTCCCGGAGATCACAGCGTACTTCTGGATACTCAAGGTCCTGACGACCGCCATGGGCGAGGCGACGTCGGACTACTCGGTGCATCAGATCGACCCATACGTCGCCGTTGGCCTCGGAGCCGTCGCTTTCGCCGCCGCCCTGGTCCTCCAGCTGTCCGCTCGCCGCTACATCGCCTGGGTGTACT
>PLTL01000264.1 GCA_003164475.1 Candidatus Dormiibacterota bacterium
CGAGCTTCGCGCCCGCGGCATCAACCTGGTGGCCAACGCGCTCTCCCAGTCGAGCGATCACGTTCTGAGTTTCTTCACCCAGCTACGGGCCGAGCTTGCCTTCTACGTCGGCTGCCTCAACCTGCACGCCGAGCTCGAGCGACGCCGGTATCCGACCTCGCTTCCCGCCCCACACCAAGCCTCAGACCGGATCCTCGCCGTCTCGGGGCTGTACGACGTGGTCCTGGCGCTGACCATGTCAACCAGGGTCGTGGCCAACGACCTGACGGCCGATGGGAAGGGGCTGGTGCTGATCACCGGTGCCAACCGGGGGGGCAAATCGACCTTCCTGCGCAGCGTGGGGCTGGCTCAGCTCATGATGCAGGCGGGGATGTTCGTTCCCGCCACCTCGTTCTCCGCCGACGTCGCGAGCGGAGTCTTCACCCACTTCATGCGTGAGGAGGACGAGACGATGACCCGGGGTAAGCTCGACGAGGAACTCGATCGCATGAGCCGGGTCGTCGACCTCATCGGGCCGCGGGCGCTGCTGCTCTGCAATGAGTCCTTCGGCTCGACGAATGAGTGGGAGGGAGCCGACATCGGCGAGCAGGTCGTCCGCGCCCTGACCGACGCCGGTGTCAGGGTGGTCCTGGTGACCCACGTCTACGAGCTGGCGCGGCGGCTCAGCGGCGACTCAACGGACGGCGTCCTCTCCCTGCGGGCCGAGCGGCTACCCGACGGCACCCGCACCTTCAAGGTGCGCGAGGCGAGGCCGTTGCCGACCAGTTTCGGCAACGACGTCTACGAGGCTGTCTTCGGCTGCGTCAACCCTCCAGCTCAGGCGGATGCGGCTGCAGAGGGGACACCGGTCTGAGCCTCGGCACGAGGGAAGGTCTCCCGCCCCGCGTATGGGGTCCCATGGCCCAGCTATCGCTCGATGCGCAGCAGCTGCTTGTACGTGGTGACGCACTCGGAGCGCGAGGGCGCCCCCGACTTCAGCTGTCCTCCAGTGAAAGCGGGGGGCGACGCCCTGCACGGTCGTGGCGACGCCTGAGCAAGATTGGCTGCACGGCCGGGAAGATCAGAGCGTCGCCCCGAGGCCCCGATCAGAAGCGCACCGGACGGCAGAAGGCCGACTTCCCGGCGTAGCGGGCACTGGCGCCCAGCTGCTCCTCGATACGCATGAGCTGGTTGTACTTCTCCACCCGCTCACCACGGCAGGGCGCTCCCGTCTTGAGGTGACCAGTGTCCAGCGCCACCGTCATGTCGGCGATGAAGCTGTCCACGGTCTCTCCGGAGCGATGGGAGACGAAGGCGCCCCACCCGTGGAACTGGGCCAGCCGCGTGGCGGCGATGGTCTCGGTCAGGGTGCCGATCTGGTTGAGCTTGATCAGGGCCGAGTTGGCGATGTCCTCCCCGATGGCACGGGCAATGATGGCCGGGTTGGTGCAGAAGATATCGTCGCCGACCAGCTCGATGGTGGCACCCAGCGCGCGGTTGAGGACCTTCCAGCTCTCCCAATCGCTCTCGGCCAGACCGTCCTCCAGGAGGCAGATCGGGTAGTCCGACACCATCGACTCGTAGTACGCAACCATCTCCTCGCTGGTGAGCTTCCGTCCCTCGCTCTTCAGGTCGTACTTCCCGTCATGGAAGAACTCACTGGGAGCCGGATCCATGGCGATCCCCACGTCAGCTCCGGGCCGCAGCCCGGCCTTCTCGATGGCGGAGACGATCAGGTCTAGCGGCTCGCGATTGGACTTCACGTGAGGCGCAAAACCACCCTCGTCGCCGACCCCCACCGTGAGACCCTTCTCGATCAGGATCCCCTGCAGCGCACGATAGATCTCGCTGCTCCAGCGGACCGCCTCATGAAAGTCGGGGGCGCCGTACGGGGCGATCATGTACTCCTGGATGTCCGCTCCCTGGCCGTGGGCGTGCACCCCACCGTTGAGGATGTTCATCATCGGCACCGGCAGACGGGTCGCCCCGGGACCACCGAGGTACTGGTACAGCGGACGGCCGCTCGCCTCGGCGGCAGCACGGGCGCAGGCCATCGACACACCGAGGATGGCGTTGGCACCCAGGCGGCCTTTGTTGGGGGTGCCGTCCAGGGCGATCATGCCCGCGTCGATCTCGGCTTGGGCGCTCGCATCCATGCCGAGGAGGCCGGGAGCGATGGTCTCCTCGATTCCGGCCACGGCCTTGAGGACACCTTTGCCACCGAAGCGATGCGGATCGCCGTCGCGGAGCTCCACCGCCTCGCGGCTGCCCGTGGATGCCCCCGACGGCACCCCGGCGCGGGCCCTGATCCCGCAGGCCAGATCCACCTCCACCTCAACGGTGGGGTTTCCGCGCGAGTCAAGGATCTCGCGTCCATGGATTTGAGTGATGGTGGTGTCCACTTCGCTCCTCCCGTACCGTCAGGCACGTGCACACTGAGGGCGCTCACTCCCGGGCTTGCTGCCGAGAGTCTCACCCAATATCGTTTGCGCCGGCATCATCGTAGGTCGGCAAAGCACCGGTGGCCCTGACCGTTGCGCCCGCCGTGAGCCACTTCGCCAATCCTCCACGTCCACCATCGGGATCTCTCCCGGAGGTGGCCCAACAGCATCAGTCAGAAGCCATCGGCCCAGGGGGCGGTTGGTGAAAAGCAGGCTTCACTGCTCGACCGCTGATGATACTCCCGCCCAGCCCGTGCGGTCCGAGGCCGGGGGCCCGCGACGGAATGAAGCCCCTCGGGTGTCACCCGAGGTCGATGGGCTCGGGACCACAGAGCCGCCGGAACCCCCAACTCCCCCTGCGACGTCGTCGACGAAGTACATCTCGCACGCCGCGTCGAGGCTTGCCCGGCCGGCGGCGACGGCACCGGCGACGGCGATGACCCCCGCAGCGCCGGCCGCAACGGCGGCGACGATCATCGGGCCCCGCTCACCACCGGGGGCGGCTCGCCGGCCGAGAGTGGCGGCAAGGCCCGCCGCCACGACCACACCCAGAGCGGCGGGGATCAGTGACCGGCGAAGCCGCGCGCCGTCGCCACAACTCCACCTCGGCCACCACCGGTTCGAGGGCTTCTCCGTCGCTCCAAGAAACCACCGCAGTTCCCGCTCGCAGGAAGCGGGACCCGGGAGGCTCAGGCGCTGGTCAGTTTCGCCCCGCAGATCCGCTCAGTTTCGCCCAGCGCCGTCAATGCCCTAGTCCACACTGAGCTCGGTGCTGCCGGAGAAGCGACGCGCGAGCACGGCGCTGCCCGCCAGGAGCGCCAGGCACTCGGCTGCGGCCCCCTCCTCGTCATGACTTATGCGCCCACCGTGCAGCGCCTCTCGCTTCAACGCGTAAATGCGCATGTCCTCCGACAGGTCAACCATGGTCGCCCCCAGCTGCTGCACAAGCGTGCGCGCGCGCGATACGTCGATGCCGCCGTTGACGACGAGCAGCGCGTGAGGCAAGCACAGTGGCGGCGCCAGGGTGGCGGGCGAGGAAGCGTCGAGTGATCTGACGACCGCTTGGGCAAGGTCGCGCTCGGTGGTCTGCAGGGCGTTGCACCCCGGGCAGCGGTCGGAGTCAACCGTGAGTCCGGCAACGCCGAGCAAGATCTCCTCCCGATCACGGCCGCTCTGGCCGAGACGGAGGAGCGTCTCGCCGACGGCTGCGGCCAGCCTCGCGTAGGCTGCGGCCATACCGAGAGGCGAGGCTAGGTCGGAGAAGACCCAGGTGTGAAAGGCGCAGAACCCGCCCTTGTCCGCATGCTCTGCCTGTCGGATTGGATCGGTCGCCAGCTCATACTGAGCGTGGGCAAGGTAGTCGAACTGTGACTGGCTGATGCCTGAGCAGACAATGCAGCGGCTGCGCACGCGCCGCTGCCCCTCCAGGCCAACCCCAGGCTGCGGCGCTGAGCGTGGTTCGTCTTGCGGCGGCCGCTCAGGTGCGGATTTCAAATCATCGACAGCGCTGCGCAGCCGGAGGAGGCGCTGCTGCATGTCCTCGAGCCGAACTGCGTGCCGCCGCGCCTGAGCAGGATCGGCAGCAATCAGGCGCTCCGCAACGATGGTTGCCCGCGACTGTAACTCTTCGGACACCGTGGCCGACCAGTTGTCGAGATCGCTGTCCACGTGGACCTGGAGTTCAGGGCAGTATCCGTCGACCGCGCGACTGAGCCGCTGGAGCGCGTCCTGATACCACGCACTGCGTCCGCGCCGGCGCAATGCGAGGCGGCGGGGTGGCACGAGGTCGAGTGACCAGACGAGCTGTGGAGAGGTCAGGGGTGGCGGCAGGGTGCTGCGCTCACCAGACCACTCGGGAGGTGAGGGGACGCCGAACTCGGCGGCTGCCGCGGCTTCGACAAGTCGATCCACCCACTGAAAAGGGCCGAGGGTAGTGGCGGTGATGGACGCAAGGCGCTGACGAACGTTGTCCAGGCACTCGTCGCGCCAGGCTCGGAGCGTGGGTTCGGCCGCGTCGGCGAGAGCAGCGGAGAGATCCTGCACGCCGCTGTCATGGGCGGGCGAGGAGACCGTCTCGCTCAGGGCGTCGAGTACGCGCACGAGCCGGTCACTCAGCTCCGCGGCCCACCGACGACGCTGGGCAAGGAGGGCGGCGTCGGTCTTGACTGTTTGGTGCAGCTCCGCCGCCCGCCGGCGGGCCTCGGCAATGATCTCATCGCGCCGGAGACCGAACCGGGTGCGTGCCTCGCCTCCATCGCGAGCCGGATCTCCCGCCATCACCGCCACGTTCGCGTACATGCGCGCCCGTCCGACCAGCCGCTCGGCGCGATCACACCCCCGGTGGAGCAAATCTCCCGCCTTATGACGGGTCAGGTACTCGATGAGCGCCGCCTCGAAGGCTGCCATGCCGCTATGGGCGAGCCGACCGGGATCTGAGGCCTGCTTGGCTCTGAGGCCCTCCAGTGCGGAGAGGGGGAAGATGCCAACTGCGGCGCCAGAGGCCAGCTCAGCCGCCTGGGCGCGAACGAAGGCGAGGGCTGACTCAGCATCCGCCCCCTCCACGAGATCGATCTTGTTGACCACCAGGAAGACGGNNTCGACCTCGGCCTCCGTCATCGGGGAGTCGACGCCGGTCACCAGGATGGCAGCATCCGTCTGAGGAAGGAAGCGCTGGGCGGCCGCGGTGTTGGCCCGGATCGCCGACCCGACCCCCGGAGTGTCGACGAAGTTGAACCCCAACCGCAGCACCTCGGCGGGAAGCTCCACGTCGATACCGGCGACATCTCCCGAGCGTCCGGCGAGCCCGGCGACGTACTCGGCGACCGCTGCGATCCCGATCTCGAAGGGAAGTCCGCCGCCCTCCCGATGAACCAGGGCCCGGGGGCGGCTTCCGAAGCGAACGCTGGTCACCAGCGAGGTGGTGGGCCGAGGCCCGGTGGGCAGGTAGGGGTGGCCCATTACGGCATTCATCAGGGTGCTCTTGCCGCGACTGAACTGTCCGAGAACCGCCACATCGAAGCGATCCGTAGCCAGACGAGCCAGCAGATCACGCCCAGCCTGCTGAAGATGCTCATCGCGGCGCTCTCGTGCCAGAGCGATGAGGTCGCGGACGGTGTCGGCGAGGTCCAGCTTCAACCGCTGGTACGCACGAAGGCCGCGAGATGGCGGGTCAGAGTCGGCCACTGGCGGTCCCCTCAGTGTGGAGGTCGGGGATGCTCACGTGCGTGTCAAGAGGTGGCAACTTGATGGGGCACGGTCCGGTGCGTCGGGACCAGAGAGTCGCTCGGATGCTCAGCTTCTTCGGCAGCGGCGTCGACGAAGTACGTCTCGCACGCCTCGTCGAGAAGCCCCGGTGTCAACTGTGCCTCGATCTCTAGGTAGCGGCAGAGGTGAATGACGTGGTCGACGAGGTCCCGAGGATGCGAGCCGTGGAAGTCGCGCCCCTTGGCCAGGTAGTGGCGCTCTATCACGTAGGTGATCACGTCCTCGGAGCTGGCGAGAGCATGCTGGGCGCAGGCGCGGCGCCAGATCTCCCGGAACTCCTCGGCGGTCGGGTCCGGGACGTGGACCTTGTAGCGAACCCGGCGGAGGAAAGCCTCGTCGATCAGCTCATGGGGGTTGAGGTTGGTGCTCAGCATCAATAGGCAGGTGAAGGGAACCCCCACGCTGGTCCCGGCGCGAGCGATGTTGACGTAGTCGACCCGATTCTCCAGGGGCACGATCAGCCGGTTGAGCAGCTCACGGGGGGACATGTGCTGCTGCCTGCCGAAGTCGTCGACGAGGAGGAGCCCGCCATTTGCCTTGAGCTGCAGCGACGCCTCGTAAAAGCCGAGGGTGGGATCGAAGGCCAACTCCAGCATGCGGGGGCTCAGCTCTCCCCCCGCCTTGACCGAGGGCCGGGCGGCGAGCTGCCAGCGGGCATCGTGAGGAGGAAGTTCCCGCTCAATCGGCGTGTGATAGACGGGGTCGAAGAAGCGGATGACCTCGCCGTGCGCGTAGAGGGCGTGCGGGATGAAGATGGGCGGCCCCATCAGTCCCGCGCTGGCGTCGGCGATGCTGGTCTTGCCATTGCCCGAGGGCCCATAGAGGAAGCATGCGTGGCGCGCGGAGATGGCTGGGCCGAGGTGGTCGAGCAATCGCAGGTTCAGGACGAGGTGGGCGAACGCTTCCTGAAGCCGGGCCCGGTTGACGACGACCTCCACCTCGGCCTGACGGGCCGCCATGGCGCTGTAGTTGCCGATCGGCACCGGGGCGGGGCCGGCATACTGGTTGATCTCCAGAAGCTCGCGCGCCCGCCGCCGGCCCGTGGTGGTGATCGTGAACTGCATGCCGGCCTTGATCGGCTCGTTGCCGGTCAGCACCGCCATCCTCACCCCCGCCGAAGCGCAGTAGCCCTCGTCGGCGAGGAACTTGAGAGCGTTCTCAACGAAGGGGAAGGGAAGGCAGAGATGCCGGGCGAGATCGCGACCGAGCATGCCCCCGTTGAAGTAGACGACCTTGAGGACGAGGTCGCAGATGAAGCCAAAGGGGAGTCCAGTCTCTTCCACGCTTCGAGGCATCGGAGGGACGGCGAGCGGTCTCGTGGCGGTCACGTTACCGGCTTCAACTTTGCCGGTGTGGGCAGCCCTCTGCGGAGCGCCACGTCGGCGTCGATGAGGTCGGAGACGGCTCCGGGATCCACGCGCGCAGCGGGCTGTCCCCTGAATGTCGCCACACGACCTGGTTCGCCCAGCTGGCGGCGCAGCTCGCTAACGGCATGATCTCCCGCCTCGATCACCGAGGTGGGCTCGTCGCCACCGGTCTTTGGAATTGTCATCTCCCCGCCCAGCGCTGACGGCTGATGGGTGGGTCTGTAGCGACGTGAAGTGTCATTTCGCGTTGAGCCCCCGAAGCTCCACCAGGAGAAGGTCGAGGTCGCGTCGTCGGCCGATGTGCACCGCCACCTGTTTCGACCTGCCGGCAACGACCGCAGTGAAATCGAGCAACCACGCCCCGCTGCTCCCGCGGACCAGAAAGACGTCGTCGATGCGCAGCAACGGTGCGCCACTAGTGGTCTTCTCCAAGCGCGGCC
>PLTL01000094.1 GCA_003164475.1 Candidatus Dormiibacterota bacterium
GCGGCCCTTGACGAGCTTCGCGCCCGCGGCATCAACCTGGTGGCCAACGCGCTCTCCCAGTCGAGCGATCACGTTCTGAGTTTCTTCACGCAGCTACGGGCCGAGGTCGCCTTCTACGTCGGCTGCCTCAACCTGCACGCCGAGCTCGAGCGACGCGGGTATGCGACCTCGTTTCCCGCCCCACACTCAGCCTCCGCCCGAATCCTCGGCGTCTCGGAGCTGTACGACGTGGTCCTGGCGCTGACCATGCCCACCAGGGTCGTGGCCAACGACCTGTCGGCCGACGGGAAGGGGATGGTGCTGATCACCGGTGCCAACCGAGGGGGCAAGTCGACCTTCCTGCGCAGCGTGGGACTGGCTCAGCTCATGATGCAGGCGGGGATGTTCGTTCCCGCCACCTCGTTCTCCGCCGACGTCGCCAGCGGAGTCTTCACCCACTTCATGCGTGAGGAGGACGAGACGATGACCCGGGGCAAGCTCGACGAGGAGCTGGACCGCATGAGCCGGGTCGTCGATCTCATCGGACCGCGGGCGCTGCTGCTCTGCAACGAGTCCTTCGGCTCGACGAACGAGCGGGAGGGAGCTGACATCGGTGAACAGGTCCTCCGGGCCCTGACCGACGCCGGCGTCAGGGTGGTCCTGGTCACCCACCTCTACGAACTGGCCCGGCGGCTCAGCGACAACTCAACGGATGGCGTCCTCTCCCTGCGGGCCGAGCGGCTACCCGACGGCACCCGCACCTTCAAGGTGCGCGAGGCGGGGCCGCTACGGACCAGCTTCGGCAACGACGTCTACGCGGCTGTCTTCGGCGGCGTCAACCCCACAGCTCAAGGGGATGCGACGGCAGAGGGGACGCCGGTCTGAGCCTCGGCACGAGGGAAGGTCTCCCTCCCCGCATATCTGGTCCCGTGGCCCAGCTCACGCTCGAGGTGCAGCAGCCGGTTGCACTTGGTGACGCACTCGGAGCATGAGGGCGCCCCCAACTTCAGCTGGCCTCCACTCAAGAGCGGGGAGCGACGCCCCGCAGGGTCGTGGCGAACGCCTTTGCCGGGTCGGCCTCACGGCCGGGAAGATCAGAGCGTGGCCCGGAGGCCCTCCTCAGAAGCGCACCGGCCGGCAGAAGGCCGACTTCCCGGCGTAGCGGGCGCTGGCGCCCAGCTGCTCCTCGATGCGCATGAGCTGGTTGTACTTCTCCACCCGCTCACCACGGCAGGGTGCTCCCGTCTTGAGGTGACCGGTGTCGAGCGCCACGGTCATGTCGGCGATAAAGCTGTCCACCGTCTCCCCGGAGCGGTGGGAGACGAAGGCACCCCACCCGTGGAACTGGGCCAGCCGCGTGGCGGCGATGGTCTCGGTCAGGGTGCCGATCTGGTTGAGCTTGATCAGGGCCGAGTTGGCGATGTCCTCCTCGATGGCACGGGCGATGATGGTCGGGTTGGTGCAGAAGATGTCGTCGCCGACCAGCTCGATGGTCGCACCCAGCGCGCGGTTGAGGACCTTCCAGTTCTCCCAATCGCTCTCGGCCAGACCGTCTTCCAGGAGGCAGATCGGATAGTCCGCCACCATCGACTCGTAGTACGCCACCATCTCCTCGCTGGTGAGCTGGCGGCCCTCGCTCTTCAGGTCGTACTTCCCACCATGGAAGAACTCACTGGGAGCCGGATCCATGGCGATCCCCACGTCCGCCCCGGGCCGCAGCCCGGCCTTCTCGATGGCGGACACGATCAGGTCTAGCGGCTCGCGATTGGACTTCACGTGAGGCGCAAAGCCACCCTCGTCGCCGACCCCCACCGTGAGACCCTTCTCGATCAGGATCCCCTGCAGCGCACGATAGATCTCGCTGCTCCAGCGGACGGCCTCGCGGAAGTCGGGGGCGCCATACGGAGCGATCATGTACTCCTGAATGTCCGCCCCCTGACCGTGGGCGTGCACACCGCCGTTGAGGATGTTCATCATCGGCACCGGCAGACGGGTTGCCCCGGGCCCACCGAGATACTGGTACAGGGGACGGCCACTCGCCTCGGCGGCAGCACGAGCGCAGGCCATCGACACACCGAGGATAGCGTTGGCACCGAGGCGGCCCTTGTTGGGTGTCCCGTCGAGCGCGATCATCCCCGCGTCGACCTCGGCCTGGGCGCTCGCATCCATGCCGAGGAGGCCGGGAGCGATGGTCTCCTCGATTCCGGCCACGGCTTTGAGGACACCCTTGCCACCAAAGCGATGCGGATCGCCATCGCGAAGCTCCACGGCCTCACGACTGCCCGTGGATGCGCCAGACGGCACGCCGGCGCGGGCCCTGATCCCGCAGGCCAGATCCACCTCCACCTCCACGGTGGGGTTTCCGCGCGAATCGAGGATCTCGCGTCCATGGATTCGAGTGATGGTGGTGTCCACTTCGCTCCTCCCGTACCGTCAGGTACGCACACACTCAGAGCGCTCACTCTCGGGCTTGCTACCGAGAGTCTCACCCAATATCGTTTGCGCCGGCATCATCGTAAGTCGGCAAAGCACCGGTGGCCCTGACCGTTGCGCCCGCCATGAGCCACTTCGCCAATCCTCCACGTTCACCATCGGGATCTCTCCCGAAGGTCACCCAACAGCATCAGTCAGAAGCCATCGGCCCAGTGGGCGGTTGGTGAGGAGCAGGCTTCACTGCTCGACCGCTGATGATACGCCCCGCCGGCCCGTGCGGTCCGGCGCCGGTGGCCCGCCACGGAATGAAGCCCCTCAGGTGTCATCCGGAGTCGATGGCCTCGGGACCGCCGGGCCGCGGGAACCCCCAACTCCCGCTGCGACGATGACCCCCAACTCCCGCTGCGACGATGACCCCCAAAGCGCCGGGTCCAACGGCGGCGGCGATCATCGGGCCCCGCTCACCACCGGGGGCGGCTTGCCGGCCGAGAGTGGCGGCGACACCCGCCGCCACGACCACACCCAGAGCGGCGGGGATCAGTGACCGCGAAGCCGCGCGCGCCGTCGCCACAACTCCACCTCGGCCACCACGGGTTCAAGGGCGTCTCTCTCGCTTCAGGGAACCACCGCAGTCGCCGTTCCCGGCAAGCGGGACCCGGGAGGCTCAAACCCTGGTCAGTGTCGCCGAGCAGGTCCGCTCAGTTTCGCCCAGCGCCGTCAATGCGCTAGTCCACACTGAGCTCGGTGCTGCCGGAGAAGCGGCGCGCTAGCGCACGGCGCTGCCCGCCAGGAGCGCCAGGCACTCGACTGCGGCCCCCTCCTCGTCAGGACTTATGCGCCCACCGTGCAGCGCCTCTCGCTTCAACGCGTAAATGTGCATGTCCTCTGACAGACGAACCATAGTCGTCCCCAACCGCTGCACAACCGCGCGTGCGCGCGGTGCGTCGATGCCGCCGTTGACAACGAGCAGCGCGTGATGCAAGCACATTGGCGGGGCCAGGGTGGCGGGCGAGGAAGTGTCGAATGATCTCACGACCGCTTGGACAAGGTCGCGTTCGGTGGTCTGCAGGGCGTTGCACCCTGGGCAGCGGTCGGAGTCAACCGTGAGGCCGGCAACGCCGAGCAAGATCTCTTCCCGGTCACACCCGCTCTGGCCGAGACGGAGGAGCGTCTCGCACGCCTCGTCAAGAAGCCCAGGTGACAACTGTGCATCGATCTCTAAGTAGCGGCAGAGGTGAATGACGTGGTCGACGATGGGTGGCTCTGGAGCGACGTGGAGTGTCATTTCGCGTTGAGCCCCCGAAGCTCCACCAGGAGAAGGTCGAGGTCGCGTCGCCGGCCGATGTGAACCGCCACCTGTTTCGACCTGCCGGCAACGACCGCAGTGAAATCGAGCAACCACGCCCCGCTACTTCCGCGGACCAGAAAGACGTCGTCGATGCGCAGCAGCGGTGCGCCACTCGTGGTCTTCTCCAAGCGCGGCCCCTGAGTGGTGGTCATGCCGGCTGACCCGCAACGGAAGGCGGCATGGGTGACGCGCCCCTCGTTCGCCTGCGGACGGCAACGAGAAGCGGCAGGGCTGCGACCTCGGCGACCAGGGCAAAGGCCACCGCGGCGGGGATGGCCACCGAATACAGGATTCCGATGAGCACGCTGCCCAGGAACCAGGCGATCCCGTAGCCGGCGGTGAAGAGACCGTAAGCGGAGGCCCGGCGGGCGGCGGGCACCATGGTGGCGACGGCGGCCGGGATGATCGATTCCTGAACTCCCATCCCGAGTCCCCAGAGCGAGGCCCCAACCAGAGCGACCCAGAAGCCTCCCAGGAAGGCGAGCGGCGCATACAGCGCCGAGACGACGGTGAGCGGGAGCAGCACGCCGATCCCGAAGCGGTCGTAGAGACGCCCGAAGAGGAACGATCCGGCACCGCTCACCGCCATGGCGACCGCGTAGAAGATCGGGATGACGTCCGCGCCGACGACCGACCCCTGGGCGAAGTGGAAGGCGATCAGCGGCCAGTCCGCGAAACCGGCCCCGGCCAGGGCGGCCCCACCCAGGTAGATCCAGAAGATCCGGGGCAGACCGCGGGTCTGCACGTCGGCGGGCTTGGCGGCGAGGTCCTGCGGCCGCGGGTAGATGAACCGGGCGACTCCCACCAGGATCAGGCAGATCCCGGCTGGGATGGCGAGGGTGGCGAAGGCAAACCGATAGCCGCCCGCCCGGAGTGCCAGGATGCCGGCGATGGCGAGCGGCCCCAGCATCGCCCCGAACTGATCGAGGGCCTCGTGGATGCCGAAGACGGTCCCGTAGCCGATGTCGGTCGCGGCATGCGAGAGCATGGCGTCGCGGGGAGGGTTGCGGGTCGCCTTGCCCACGCGTTCGAGAACGATGAGCAACGCCGCAACCGGCCAGCTCCCGGCCAGGGCCAGGAGCGGAACGGACACCATCTGAATGATGTAGCCGGCGATGGTGATCGGCCAGAACTGATGGGTGGCGTCGGCGAACCGCCCCGACACCAGGCGGAGGCCGTAGCCGAGCAGCTCGCCCAGACCGCTCACCACCGCGATCACCACCGCCCCAGCGCCCAGGGTTCCGAGGTAGGGACCGAGAACTGACCGCGACCCCTCGTAGGTGAAGTCGGCGAAGAGGCTCAGGACGCCGATGAGGAGGACGAATCGGATAGCCCGCGAACGCCCCGCCGATCTCACGGCCCCACGCTTGGCCTCCGGCTCAGGTGGCGTGCGATCAGCCCCCACCACGTGGCTCCTTGCTCCGCTCGGCCTCTGCTCGGAGCTGGGCCTCCACCCACTCACGGAAGCCGGGATGGAGGTTGAGCAGCTCCATCTCATCAAGTGGAAACCAGCCGGTGGCGTCGGTCTCGCGGGCGGCGTACACCGTCCTCGGGCGTTCCACCTCGGCACAGACGATCTTGAATTGCCAACCCCCACCGCAGTCCTGGGTTTCCACTCCCGAGACCCGATACCGGGGAACGGGCCAGATC
>PLTL01000236.1 GCA_003164475.1 Candidatus Dormiibacterota bacterium
CTGCCGACGGGCGACCGCCTGGGGAGGGCCTCAGAGGCCGAACCACGCCCGCCGCCGCTGCTACCCGCTGGCCTCGCGCCCACATTGGGGAGCCGACCCCTCGACGTGGCGGTCCGCACGGCGGATTCATTCCTGCGACCAAGCACACGTCGCCTCGGCCCGCAGCTGGCTGGCCGGCACCCGCTCGACGTTGGTCAGCTAGGCTCCGAGGACGCCTCCAGAACCGAGCGGATCGCCTCCGAGAGCGCGAGCGCAGACTCCCGGTCCAGCTCCACGGCGACCCTGGCCGACGGACCCAGCCCAGGGTTCAGGAAGTCCAGATTGAGGGTGTGTTCCTGGGGCGCGTGGACCGGGTGGTCGAAGTAGACGCTGGCGTCGGTCAGCGAGAACCAGCCCTGGCCTCCCTTGCCGCTACCTCGGACGTTCAGCGTGGCCGTCTGGTAGGTGCACACAGCCCTCTCCTCAGCTCGACAGGTGGCGTCCGAAGAACTCCCAGATCTCCGCCCAGCCCTCCTTGGCCGCCTCGGGACGGTGACTGGGCCGGTCGGTCGCGAAGAAGGCGTGACCCGCACCGGGATAGGTGTGGAACTCGAAGTCCTTGTCCTGGGCACGAAGGATCCGCTCCAGCTCCGCGACATGCTCAGGCGAGGGGAACCTGTCCTCAGCTCCGAAGAGCCCGAGCAGCGGGGATGAGAGTTGAGGGGCGAGATGGCCCAGTGGCGTCACCTTCATGGGTCCCCCCTCGGGGGGCTCGCCGACGATGAAGGCCCCGTAGCAGACCACGGCGGCGTCGAACGGCAGGCTGCAGGCGGCGAGGAAGGCCTGGCGGCCACCCGAGCAGTACCCGATCACCCCCACCTTGCCGTTGCTGGCAGCCAGCGAGCGGAGTTGAGCAGCCGCTCCCTCAACGTCCCCAACCAGACGGTCGTCCGGGACCCCACCCTTGGCCCTGACCGCGGCCGCGGCGTCGTCCGGGCTGGCCCCTGGCGCCTCCCTCGAGTAGAGATTGGGGCAGATCGCCAAGTAGCCATGCGCGGCGAACTTCCGGGTGACCTCCTTGATCCACTCGTCGAAGCCGGGCATGTGGTGGATCACCACCACCCCGCCGTAGCTGCCCTGGTCCAGCGGCTGGGCCAGATAGGCCTCGATCTGGTCCCCGGCGTGGCCGGAGATCGACACCGTCTCCGCTTTGATGTCGTCTCTCATTGGCGAACCTTCCTCCTCACCAACCGGAACCCAGGGCCCGGCGGGAACATGGCCGGGCGGGTCCCAGCCCACTGGATTATTTCAGTTCGTCGAGCTCCCGCTCCAGCTCCCACCAGGACGGGAGCGCCGACGGATGTGGCAACCTACGCCCTACCCATGGCCGAGAGNNCGAGAGCAAATTCGCCCCATCCGGACCGACGCCACTTCTTCCCCCGACTCAACCCCCGTCCATCGACCTGGGCTCCAGCCGCATCGCGGTCGTCGGGGCCGGGGTGATGGCCGAGTCGATGATCACCGGCCTGCTGCGGCGCGGGCTGGTGCCGCCGGACCAGGTGGTCTGCAGCCATCCCCGGCCTAATCGCGGGCGGGAGCTGACCGAACGCTATGGCGTCACGGTGGTGGCCGGCAACGCCGAGGCCGCTCGGAGCGCCGACATCGTGCTCCTGGCGGTGAAGCCGCAGATGCTGCCGAGGGTGCTCAGGGACCTCGGCGGCGCGGTCAGGCCCGACGCCCTGGTCATCAGCATCGTGGCCGGTGCCAGTACCGCGGCGATCGGCTCGGCTCTGAGCCACCGCGCCATAGTCCGGGCCATGCCCAACACGCCGGCCCAGATCGGGGCCGGGGTCACCGTCTGGTACGCCACCAGGGAGGTCTCGCTGGAAGCCAAGACCAGGGTCCAGGCCCTGCTCTCAGCGCTGGGGTCCGCCTTTGAGGTCGAGGAGGAGCGGCAGGTGGCGATGGCCACCGCCGTGAGCGGCACCGGGCCTACGTACGCGTTCCTCTTCTCGGAGTCGCTCATCGAGGCAGCGGTCCACCTCGGCTTCGCTCGCCACCTGGCCCGCAGGCTGGTACTGGAGACGCTCCAGGGCTCGATCCAGTTCGCCATCCAGAGCGGCGAGCACCCAGCGCAGCTCCGCGACATGGTCACCTCCCCCGGAGGAACCTCGGCGGAAGCGCTGGCGGCGCTGGAACGGGGCCGCTTCCGCACCGTCCTGGGGGACGCCGTCTGGGCCGCTTTCCGCCGCACCCTGGAGCTGGAGGCCTCCCTGGAGGGCTCCACAGCTGGGAAGTCGGCGGAGGAGGCGAGTGGGGAGCGTGGTCGCAGGCCAGCTGGTGATCAGCACAGGTAGCTGAACTGGCGGTGAGAGCCGATGCGACGTTCGTCCAGGTAGCCGGACCCGGTCTCGTCGGCGGGTCCAAACTCGAGATCAACCTCCGCCTGGCCTCCTGGGAGTCGGCCGCACCTCAGCCAGCGGATCCGCCAGCTGGGGCGGGGCCGAGCATGCTCGTGGCCGAAGCTCAGCTCAGGGCACGCTTGACCTGCCCCGCAGCGGCGATGAGCTCCGGAGTATCGAGATTGGTGTTGCCGAACGTGAAGCCCCCGATCCCTGCAGCCAGATAGGGCTGGAGCCGCTCCACCGCCTGTTCCGGGGTGACGGGGTCCCCCGTCACCGCCAGACGCTCAGGGGGAATCCGCTCCTTGAGCTGGCGGGCCTGGGACTCGTCCAGCGCCAGCAGGCAGGGGGCCATCACGGTTCGCAGGATGGTCGTGGAGTCGCGCCCCTCCTCCTCGCAGTAGCGGTCGAGGATCTCCATCTTCCGGTGGGTCTCCTCGAGCCCCGGAAACCAGTTGGAGATGTCGGCGTACTTGGCCACCAGGCGGAGCGTCCGCTTCTCACCGGCGCCTCCCACGAGAATCTTGGGCCCCCCGGCCTGGATGGGGCGGGGCACGTTGAGGGCGCGCTCAATGCGGTAGTACTTGCCGGTGAAGCTGGGGCGCTCCTCGGCGAACATCAGCCTGGCGATCTGGAGCACCTCGTCGAGGCGGTCCATCCGCCTGCCGAGGGGCGGAAACTCGAACCCGTAACCCCGGTGCTCGTCCTCATTCCAGGCGGCCCCGATGCCCAGGATGGCCCGGCCCTTGGAGAGCACGTCCAGGGTCGTCACCATCTTCACCAGGAGCGCGGGATTACGGTAGGTGACCCCGGTCACCAGGGTGCTGAGGCGGACCTTCTCGGTGCGCTGGGCCAGCGCCGCCAGAGTCGAGTAGGACTCCAGCATCGGCTCCGTCTCCAGCCCGACGCCGCGGATCTGGTAGAAGTGGTCCATCACCGTGACCATGTCGAAGCCGGCATCCTCGGCCGCCAGCGCCAGGTGGGCCAGGTGGTCGAAGAGGGCGTCGTCGGTGACCCCGGGGAAGCTGTAGGTCGGCATGTGATAACCAAAGAATGGGGCGGCCATTGCTGCTTGCTCCTCTGCGCGGTGGACTGCTCGACGGCGCCGGACACCGAACTGTACCCGCGCTGGCAGTCAACGCGCAGCGCTGGGAGCAGACCGCCCGGGGATCTGCTTTCGAGCGGCCCAGAAGGCCGGCGCCCAGGGCCGAGGTGGCGTCAGCCCCAAGCGGCGCGGAGGAGGCGACCGGGTGGCGCGGGGCCGAGCCCACCCCACCCGCTGATCTCCAGGCGGACGCAAGGGCCCAGGTGATCCGGGGCGGCTGGTCGGAAGCCGCAGGGCCGGTGGCTGGGCCGTCCCCGGGCGTCAGTTAGGAGAGGCGGTTCTGCTTGCTGCCCGGCCCCAAACCGGTGCAGTCGCGGAAGGCGGTGGAGGTGGCGGTCCCGGTGGTGGCACGGGGCGAAATCCCGGAGATGGGGACCAGCCGGAGCAAGCACCTCTCCTGACCGGCCGGCTCAGTCGTGCTCAGTGAGCCACCGCTCGACCACCGCGTCGTAGAGTCCCCGCTCCTCCCAGAACGGCAGGTGGGAGGAGTTCTCGAAGATCACCTGCCGGCTGCCCTCGATTCCCTTGAGGAGGGTCTCTTGGAGGGCTGGGGTCGCCTCGTCGAAGCGGCCCGATAGCACCAGGGTTGGAGCTCGGATCTGGTTGAGCCGCGATTTCGCGGACCAGTCCTTGATCGACCCAATCACGTGGAATTCGGAGGGCCCATTCATGGTGTGGTAGACGGTGGGGTCGGCTTCGATCTGGGCGAAGCTGTGAGCCAATTCGTCCGGCCAGGGATCGACCCGGCAAAGGTGGAGGCGGTAATAGACGTCGCAGGCAGCGGCGTACTCAGGGTCGGCAGTGGTACCCGCCCGCTCGTGCCGGCGCAGGGTCGCCTCCACCTCGGGTGGCAGTTCCTCCCGGAGCCGATTGGCCTCTGACACGAAGTCCGGAAACGAGGCCGCGGAGTTGGAGATCACCAGTGAGCGGAGCCCCCGCGGTTGGGTGCAAGCGTGCTCCTGGGCGAGGAACCCGCCCCACGACTGCCCCAACAGGTGGTACCGCTCGGAGATTCCCAGGTGGCGCAACAGATTCTCGAGCTCATCGAGGAAGAGCTGGACAGTCCAGAAGTCGGCGCCGCGGTCGGGAAGGTGGGTGGACCGGCCATTGCCAAGCTGGTCGTAGAAGACCACCGGCCTTCCCGAGTCGGCGAGATCTGCCATCGCCAGCAGGTAGTCATGGGTGGACCCGGGGCCACCGTGAACCAGCACCAACGGAGCCGGCCCCCCGGAGAAGCCCGGCTTGAGCTCGCCGAACACCCGATACCAGGTCTGGAACCGCCGGAAGGGGACCACTCCCTCGGAGCTGGAGGTCGGCACGGCCACAAGTCTAGCCCACGCCGCTGGAGGCCCCGGGCCAGCCTCGGTCCGGAGCCCGGATCGGTCGACGGAGCTACAGGCGCACCAGGTAGGAACGCCCCAGGAGGACCAGGGCTCCGCCGACCAGCCCCAGGAGAAGTGCGAAGAGGATGGGCAGGAGGCGGACCGTGCTCGGCCCGGGGCCGAGGCTGCTGTGGACCAGCCCAACCAGAAGCACGAGGGCCGCGCCCGCCAGCACCAGGCAGCCCGCCACCAGGGTGATCACGCCCATGGTGATGTGGTAGGCAAGCTGCCCAGGGGGAAGCGTCCCGGCGTCCTCGGTTGTCCTGGACCTCCCGACGGATACGGCCCGGAGTACCAGGAACAGGAGCGCTGCCAGCAGCACCAGCAGCACCAGCAGCTCGGTCCCACCATGGCCGAACCCCCCGCCACCTCGGAAGGCCATGCCAGCAGTATGGGTAGGTGGCCGGCGCCCGGCAAGCTCCGACGCTCTCGATCACGCGGGGAGGTGCTGGCGGTCGGCCCTAGTTGATAGCCGGCCGAGGCGGCGATGGAGGCGCCACGTCGTGGACCCGAAAGGCCACCGTGCGCGCCGGCTGCCCGGCCAGAGTCGCCACCACTAAGTACTCTCCGGCCTTGGGGAAGACCAGGTTCAGCGAGAGCGCCAGGACACTGCGGATGTCGGCGCCGGTGGGTAGCCCGGGCGGGCGGGTCGAGTTGATCTGGGTCGTCATCTCAGCGACGCGGTTCCCCACCGAATCCTCGATTGAGACCTTGAGCGGGTAGATGTTGCCGCTCGCGGTCCAGGGCACCACCACGGTCACCCCCACCCCGAGGTGGCTCACCACCGGCTGACCCGCGCTGGCGGCGCTGGGGCGCCAGTGGTCGGTCCAACCTCCTCCCGAGATGTAGAGGAGGCCGTTGATGGCCTCGACGTGATTGGCGAGGATCAGGTTCTCGATCTGGGGAGCGTCCATGCCGAGCCAAGTCTGCACCAAGCCGCGCCGGCGGGCGGTGAGCGTACCCGTCGCCCGCACCGGTTGGACCGGCCTGCGGAGTTGGATTGGACCGGTCCGCGCGTCCCCTCAGCAGATGCACGAGCCCGGCGCTGCCCGGGCCCAGACCCGGGCGGGGTTGCTGCAGGGGCTGGACTCCGGCCCCACCAGCATCGAGTCGGATCCGGCACCTTGAGCCGGAGCCGCTCGCCAGCCCCTCACGCGACTACCTGGGCGGGATCCCCTGGGGGATCCCCGCTCAGAAGGAGAAGTCGTCGTAGACCGAGCGTCGCCTGCGGCCGCCCCCGCGATCCGAGGGCTGGACCATCTCGGTGACCCGTCGAGGGTGGAGCGCTCCGGCTCGACCCTTCCATTCCCGAGGTGGCCTCCGCGGCCGGGTGCCGGGGGACCGACGGCCCGCAGGGGAACCCCTGCGCTCCGTGGTCCTCGAGCGCTTGCGGGCCCCGGTGACACGGTGCCAGGCCCCGCCGAGGGCCGAGCCGGCGGAGCCGGACCGCAGCGAAGCCGCGGCGACCCCGAAGCCGCCGAAGGCGGGTGCCCGGTGGGGCAACTTCCGCCAGATGGCCTCCCGATACAGGGCCAGCGCCAGCAGTGCGTCGAGGATCAAGAGAAGAGGCAGCCAGCGCTGGAGCTGGCGGGCAGAGCGCCCCTGGGCGGCCGCGGCCCGCTGGGCGGCCACAACCTTGGCCTCAGCCCGCCGATAGGCGAGCAGGCGGGTCTCGATCTTGGGGATCTGGGGAGCGAAGGCGACGATTCCCCCGGCCAGCCCATCCGCCACCCTGGCCCTGAAGCTCGGCTCGGCCAGAAGCTGTGAGTCCTGACGGTTGCTCATGAAGCCCACCTCGATGGTCACGGCCGGCATCGGGGCGTGGACCCAGAGTTGGGGGAGCAGCTGAATGCCCCGGTCGGCCATCCCCAGGGGACCGATGGCGCTGGCGATGCCGGTGTCGAGCTTCTGGGCCAGAGATTGGTCACGTTGGTAGGGGATGAAGACGGTCGACCCTTCCAGAGAGCCGTCAGTCCAGTCGTTGACCCACAGGCTGATGAGTACCTGGGCATGGCTCCGAACTGCGATCGACTCCGCCTGGCTGATGCTGACGTCCGTGTCGGTGGTCCTGGTCATTGCCACCTTCACTCCATCGGCCTCCAGGTCCTGGCGGAGATCCAGCCCCAGCGAGAGGGTGACGTTCTTCTCCTTCAGGCCATTGAAGGGGGAGATCGCCCCCGGATCGACCCCGCCGTGCCCGGGCATGATCGCGACCACGTACTGCCGCGGCGCCGTGAGATGCTCTGGGGCGGGTGCAACTGCACGCGCGGACAGCACCACGGTCCCGGTTGCGAGAGCACCGCCGAGGGCGGCGATCCCGAGGGCCAGGGCAAGGACGTAGGGAGAACGGGATGGCCCCTTGCGCATCGCGACACGGCCAGTATAGGCGCAGGCGCCGATCTCGACCGGCCGACCCGCGAGGAGTGGTCGGGCGGCCGGCGGCGAGGGCCGGAGTTCGGGGACAGCGTTGACACAGAGCGAAGGCGGCGCCCTGGCCGGATCCGCGTCTGGGGTGGTCGCACCACGCGGCGAACGCTGCGTGGCCGACCGCGACGAGAGCGACGCGACCCCTCTCGAACCTCTCGAGTCGTGGTTCCAGGCCTCCGGCCTGCCCGAGTATCCGCTGCCCACCTTGCTGTCGGAGCTCTACGGCGGCCCGTTTGGATTGGCGACCCCCCTGCTCTACGCCAACTTCGTCGAGTCGCTCGACGGTGTCGCGGCACTTGGCCCGTCCTCTGGCTCCAAGCTGAGCGGCAGGAGTCAGGCCGACCGGTTCGTGATGGGTCTGCTGCGAGCCTGCGCCGACCTGATCCTGGTGGGATCGGGAACTCTGCACGGCAGCCCCGGCCACGTCTGGACCGCGGAGCACGTCTTCCCTCCGGCGGCATCGGCCTTCGCCGATCTCCGCCGTCGGCTGGGGCGGGCGGAGCGGCCAACCCTGGCGGTCGTCACCGGTAGCGGAGAGATCGACCTCGGCCACGCCGGGCTCGGCCGGGGCGGGCTGCTCCTCACGTCTGACGCAGGCAAGCGCCGGCTGGGATCTCCCCGAGGATTCGAGGTTGTCCCACTCGGTCGGGGTCCCGAGCTGGACCCGTCACGGATCGTGGGAGCGCTCCGCGAGGCGGGGAACGAGGCGCTGCTGACCGAGGGGGGGCCGCGGCTGCTCGCACACCTGGTGCGCTCGGGCCAGCTCGACCAGCTCTTCCTCACCATCTCCCCACTCCTGGCCGGGAGGACGACACGTCAGCGCCGCCCCGGCCTGGTGGACGGCGCCGACCTGCTGGGGGGAGTGCACTCGCCCTGGCTCAGCCTGCTCAGCGCCAAGCGACACCGGTCTCACCTGTTCCTCCGCTATGGGACGGAGTGGGCGGTGGGCGCGCCGGAGTCGGCGACCCTGGCCGGGTCTGGCTGAGGCCCGCCAGCAGCATCCGGGAATCCGCCTATGATCGAGAGGAGTCCAGTTCCAAGGAGAGGTCAAAATGGCTGACGAGAACGAGAAAGAGGCGGCGCCCAGCGAGGACCAGTGGCGCAGCCGCCTGTCTCCCCAGGAGTACCGCGTACTCCGCGAGAAGGGCACTGACCCCCCGTTCCGGGGCCCGTTCACCCACCCGGGCCAGCAGGGGGTCTTTCGCTGCGCCGGGTGTGGAGCCGAGCTCTTTTCCAGTGACACCCAGTTCGACTCCGGGTCCGGCTGGCCCAGCTTCACGGCGCCAGTGGATCCCGAGCGGGTGGCGTTGGACCAGGACCGGAGCTTGGGGAGTGTCCGCACCGAAGTGATGTGCAGCCGCTGCGGCGGGCACCTGGGGCACGTCTTCGATGACGGGCCCGATCCAACCGGCCAGCGCTGGTGCATCAACTCGACCAGCCTCAAGCTGGAGCAGAAGCCCGAGTCCTGAGCAACCCCAGGCCAGGGAGTGGGCCGGCCGGACTACCCGCGGCTCTCCACCACGGGCCAACCACCGGGTGAGCCATCCGCCCGGGACTGGACCGGCGCCGCTCGCCGAGATGAAGTATCGGTCGGGGATCCCCGCATCCGAGAGCGCGCCGTCGGCGTCAACCCCGCCGGTCCAGACCGCCCCGCGCCGGGCGGCGGGCTGGTGCCAGGGTGACCGCCTTCGCGCCCAGCGCCGGCTGGCGCAGGTCCGTGCCCGCCGCCGGCAACACCCCCGGGGCACGATGGCCCGGTCGCGACGCCACCGCGACCGCTTGCTTCGATGACCGGGAAGCTGACCGGCCGGTGGGTCCGTCGCAGCAGAGAGGACTCCGCCAGACTGTGCCAGGGGCGCCTCGGCACCTGCCCGGTCACGCCCAGCAGAGGTCGATGGCCTGGTCTGAGCCCCTGCGTTGCCTCTGCCGAGGGACAAGTCGCTGAACTTTCACTTCTTCGTCACTGAGCAACCGCTAGCCAGACCATAGGCTCGCCGGGTGAGTCCCACCGGGATGGAGCCGGATTGCTCCTGGGCGCTGGACCAAGCCCCATCAGGTGCCCAGCAGCTGGCCGAGCTGGAACAGCTGGTTGGCCGCTACTTCGGGTTCCCCGACCTGGACCTCAGCGAGCACGAGGTGCTCCGGGCGGTGGTCGCCGAGCTGCCGGTCGCACTCAGCGCGGTCGACCCCAACGGCAACGTCGTGCTCTGGAACCAGGCCGCCGAGCGGATGTGGGGATGGTCAGAGGACGAGGTCCTCGGGCGCCTGCTGCCCATACTCCCCGGGCCGGGGTCCCGGGAGTTTCGGGAGTTCCGTCGCATCCTGCGCCGGACCGCCGCCACGGGGGAGGGAGTCCATGAGGTGGAGACGGTTCGGCAGCATCGCGACGGCCGCCTGATCCCGGTCTTGCTCTCAACCGCCGCCCTTCGGGACCGCAGGGGGCGGGTCGCTGGCGACCTCGCCACCTACCTGGACCTGAGCGCCCGCAAGCAGGTCGAGTCCCAGCTCCGCCGTCAGGCCGATCGCGACGAGCTGACCGGCCTCTACAACCGCCGCGGTTTCGTTGGCCGGCTCCCGCAGTTGATGGCGGAGACCCGCGGGGAGACCGCGATCATCTCGTTGGACCTCGATGACTTCAAGTCGGTCAACGACAGCCTGGGGCACCCGGTCGGCGACCAGCTGCTCAGCGCCTTCGCCAAGCGCCTGCAGGTGGCGGTCCGCCCCACCGACCTAGTCGCCAGGGTGGGTGGCGACGAGTTCGTGGTGGTGATGCCGGAGATCTTGCAGAGCGTGATCGAGCCCACCGCCAGGCGACTCTTCGACCGGCTCGGCCAGAACTACGTCATCGCCGGACAGGAGCTGGTGGCCACGGTCAGCGGTGGGGTGGTCATGTGCCGGAAGGGTGGCGACGTCGACTACGCCGTTCGCCAGGCCGACATCGCCCTCTACCACGCCAAGCAGGTCACCCGGGGCCGGTTCCAGATCGTCGACCGCGGACTGCACCGGGCCTTCCTGCGCCGAGTCGAACTGGCAGGCCACCTGGCTGGAGCCGTGGAGCGCGGCGAGCTGCGGCTCCACTTCCAGCCACTGGTCCAGGCCGGGTCGGGCAGGATGACCGCGGTCGAGGCGCTGGTCCGGTGGTCCAGGCCCAAGCGCAAGCTGGTCCTTCCCGACCAGTTCATCGGCCTGGCCGAGCAGGCCGGCCGCATCACCGGCATCGACAGCTGGGTTTTGGACCAGGCCAGCAGGACCCTCAGCTCATGGGATGAGATCGACCCCCTGGCCAAGGCGCTGAAGGTGTCGGTCAACCTCTCGGGGGTCCAGCTCCGCGACCAGCAGCTGCCGACCAACGTCGAGGAACTGCTCGCCCACTACCAGCTGGCCCCGGACCGGCTCTGCCTGGAGGTGACCGAAAGCGCGCTCACCCCCGATCCTGAGGCGCAGCTCCTGGTCATGGAGAGGCTTCGCAGCCTGGGCGTCCACCTGGCCATGGATGGCTTTGGCACCGGGGACTCCTCGTTGACCGCCCTCCACCGCTTCCCCTTCGACGTCCTCAAGATCGCCCGGACCTTGGTGGGTAGGATCGGAGCCACCCAGCAGGACAGCGCCCTCGTCGCCGCCACCCTCGCCCTGGCCCGGACCCTGGGGCTGCAGACCGTCGGCGTCGGGGTGGAGACGCAAGCTCAGGCGGACTTCCTGGTCAGCCAGGGCTGCGACCTGCTCCAGGGCTATCTCTTCGGCCGGCCAGTTCCCTTCGCGAGACTTCCCAGCCCGTCGCAGCCCGAGCAGGTGGCCCTTCCCGGACCCCACCGTTCCGTCCCATAACAGCTGTGGTACCGGCGGCAGGCCGCGATGGCCTTGGCGCCGTCGATGGTCAGCTCATCGGTGACCAGGGACTTGGCCACGGAGGCTGATCCAACCCCCAAGCATCACGGGAGGGACCGGCGCGGCGGCCAGGACTCGCCCCAGGCACAGGCTTCGGGACGACCCCGGAAGCAGCCCCAGGCGGCAGAGCGCCATCGGGGCCACCAGGACCCCGAAGGTCGGGCACTCGATGGCCACGTCGGCGCTGACCGCAACCCGCCCGGAACCTCGGGCCCGGAGCCATGGCCAGCTGGCGAGCCCCAGCGCCATCGGGGCCACGAAGCGGTTGGGGATTCCGATCGCCGCCTGTGCTAGCGTGGCGCCTCATGGAACTTCTGATCTCCCCATGCGTCTGCCGGGGTGCTCGGTGAGGGCCGCGATCTACCGCCAGACCGGCGGCCCCGAGGTGCTTCACCTGGTGGATCGGCCCGCGCCCATCCCGCAACCCGGCGAGGGGCTGGTCCGGAGCGCGTTCTCGGGCGTCAACCCCACTGACTGGAAGTCGCGCCAGGGCTCGGGGCCGGCCCAACCCTTGGCGTTCCCCGAGCAGGTACCCAACCAGGACGGGTCCGGGACCATCGTCGGCGTGGGCCAGGGAGTGGACACAGCCCGAGTCGGCCAGGGGGTGTGGATCTGGGAGGCCGCCTGGGAGCGGTCTGAGGGCACAGCCCAGGAGTTCGTCACCCTGCCTGAGGAGCACGCAGTTCCGCTCCCCGACAGCGCCTCGTTCTCGCTCGGGGCCAGCATCGGGATCCCGGCCCTCACCGCCCACCGGTGCCTCACCGTCGGCGAGGGCGGCCCGGACCGACTGGGCCCGGGTGCCCTGACCGGGCGGAACGTGCTGGTGGCCGGCGGCGCCGGGGCGGTCGGCCACGCCGCGATCGAACTGGCGGTGTGGTCGGGCGCGACGGTGGTGGCCACAGTCAGCTCACCGGAGAAGGCCGGCCTGGCCCGTGCCACGGGCGCCCACCACGTCGTCAACTACCTGGCCGAGGATGCAGCCGAGACGATCCGCAGGCTCCTACCGGACGGCGCCCACGTGATCGTCGAGGTGGCCCCGGCGGCCAACTCGCGCCTGGATCAGTCCGCCCTGGCAGCCGGCGGCGTGGTCGCCGCCTACGCCAACGACGCCGACACGTCCGCGATTCAGGTCCGTCCCGCAATGGTCGCCAACGCTCGCTTCCAGTTCGTGCTGGTCTACACCGAGCCGGCGGTGGCCAAGCGGCGCGCCCTGGAGGATGTCCAGGCTGCCCTGGCCGCCTCGGCGCTCCGAGTTGGCGCCGAGTTCGGGCTACCCCTGCACCACTTCCCGCTGGAGCGCATTGCCGAGGCCCACGCTGCCGTGGAGAACCGAGCGGTGGGCAAGGTCCTGGTCGATGTCGCGAGGGATCCGGAGCGATCCGAGTGAGGGGGCCGAGGAGCTCGAGGCTCGGGTAGCGGAGCGGCCGCTCCTGCTCCAGGGCCGAGCTCGGCTTGGCCGGCGGGACGATCCACCGCGCCGCGGCCCACCGACACCCAGCCCCTGGGTCAGGCAACTCCCGCATCCGCAGACACCTCCCGGCGTCCCCAGGGAATCCAGCCGCGGATGGTGTGAGCAGCATCCACGAACGTGGCTGGTGCGATGATCTCGAGGTGCGACTGACGCCGCTCGTCGGGAAGAAGCCCTGGTTCGGTCCTCGCCGCCTCGGTTGGGGCCTGAGCCCGGTGTCCTACCAAGGCTGGGCGCTGACCGCCGGCGTCGCCGGGGCGTTGGTTTGGTTGCGCCGGGGAGAGCGAGATCCCCGGACCACAGCTCCTCTGGCCACCGCGATCACCGCGGCCTTCGTGCTGGTTGTCTTCCTCAAGGGCACGGACCCGGGAGGTCGTCGCGCCCGGATTGCCTTCGAGGCGGCACGTAAGAACAGCAGCTAGCAGTGGCGGCGGGGTACCAGCGATCGGCACCCGCGTCGCCCCATATCGACGTGGCCGGGAGCCAGGTCTGATGTCCCCGGCCAGCCGCCGCCAACCGCCACTCCCCGGCGGGTCTCCGAGTGGCGTACTCGCCGCCGAGCCGGCACCGGGGCCAGTCCTGGTCTCCAGCGGCACAACTGTCACCGCCCCCTCGAAGTCGGCGATCGCCGCGTACGACGACCGCGCATCACGCAGGGCGACGAGCGCTGGCGACCAGGCCTCAGGTCGACGGCGGAGGGCCAACGCCCGACCGCGCCCGAGATCGCATGCCGCCACTCTCATCTGGACCGGTCCCGGGCAGCTCGCCGGTGTGCTGGCCCAGTGACGGAGCCGGCCGGTACGGTGGCAGGTACTCCCCGTCCAACCGCAGCGGATTCATCACCTGACCTTGCTCTGCCCCGTCCGGCGTGGACATCCATCTGATCAAGTGGCTGCCCACTCCGGAGAGCGCCTCGCCGACGGTCTCGACCCTACCGCAGGGAACTCCAGCGAGCTCCAGGCGCTGGCGCCAATCCTCCGCGGGGGCCGAAGCTAGCAGGGTCTCCAGGATCTGGCGAAGTTCTGCCCGGTGGCCGACCCGCTGGGGATTGCTGGCAAACCTGTCGTCCCGGCCGAGGTCGGGCGCGCCCAGGACCGTGCAGAGAGCTCCAAACTGCCGGTCATTTCCCACCGCCAGCACGAGCTGCCCCTCGCCCGCCGCAAACAGGCCATAGGGAACGATGGTGGGGTGATCGTTGCCCAGTCTCTCCGGCTCATCGCCGCCCGCCAGCCAGGACGCCCCCTGGTTGACCAGCAGTGCCAGCGCGGAGTCAAGCAGGGACACATCAACCTGCCGCTCCCGGACGCCGTCCCGGCGGGCATAGAGCTGGGCCAGGACGCCCACCGCGGCGAACAGCCCGGCCACCACGTCGGCGACCGCCACGCCGACCTTGGTGGGCTCGCCGCCCGGTTGGCCAGTTATCGACATCAGCCCGCTGGCCGCCTGGAGGACCAGGTCATATGCTGGCCGGTTGGAAGCCTCGCCGAAGCCTGAGATCCGACAGACGACGCATTCGGGGTTGTGCTCCGTCAACCACCGATGGTCAATGCCCAGTTGCGCGGAGACCCGGTCGGTGTAGTTGTGGACTACGACATCCGCCTGCGCCACCAGCCTGCCCAGACGGAGCTGGTCGGCCTCTCCCTTGAGATCGAGGACCACGCTGCGTTTGTTGCGGTTGGCACTGAAGAAATAGGCGGCCGTGTCCCCTGCAAAAGGTGGTCCCCAGCGGCGCGTCTCGTCACCACCCGGCGGTTCAACCTTGACCACGTCCGCCCCCAAGTCCGCCAAGACCATGGCGCAATAGGGCCCGGCGAGGACCCGTGAGAGGTCGATGACGCGCACTCCGCTGAGGGGGCGCCCCTTCACTCCTCCTCCCGATGGCCAGCTGGACGCGGTTCCGCCTCCATCCACACCCTTTCCCATCAATCCCACTCTAAGCGTCTCGGCTCCCACGCGGCCAACGCCCCCACGCCGCCTCAGGGGGCGTTCAGCCGGATCACGCCGCCGGTCGACCGGAGCAGAACCGGGCGGCCCCGAGCGCGCTGCCGGCCGGCGCCGCATCGGCGGGCGCTGCCCTGCCTCGCGACCGTTCGAGGGAGCGGCCGCAGGCGAGGCCCACTGCAACGGCGTCGCCGAGCAGGAAGCTCTGGCGCCTCGGTTCCCCGGCTGGGATGGGCCGGGGGCGGAGACGAGAGGGTTCAAGGCGACGTCCAGATCTGCGCCGGCGGACCTCCGGAGCGGGCCGGCTCTCAAGCCTGGCGGTGGCGCACAGCGGCGATTCGGGGCGGGATCGGCCCCGGGCGACCACCGGCGTCCGCTCCGCCGCCGATCCGTTGCTACGCCTCAAAGTTGTGAGTGCCGCCGCCAGCACTTAGTCTGGGCGCGATCGAAAGACACCTCGGAGCAGCGACGGAGGGGACTCGGCAGGCATCGCCTGAGCGGAGAGTCCCGCATGGCAGGTACGAGGTCGCCCAGCTCCGGCCCCGCGCCAAGCCCGGAGGGCACCATCCGCTGATGGACCGGCGATCCCGAGCGGCTAGGCGTGACAGCTGGATCGGCAGGTCACGGCCCGCCCGGCAGGCAGGTCGGCCTGCGGCAGGCGCTGTGGTGAACCATCCGCGACCAGCCCCAGCGCGTGCCGGGCGGCACGAGTTGGCCGAGTCCCGCCACTGCCCGCCCCCGCCTCAAGAGGGACGCAGGCGCCCCGAGTGCGGGCGGCTCGAATCTGGACCCGGGGGATCGCTGGGGACGCCGCGGGCCGGCATCACGGCCAGCCAGACCTCCCTCCCTCACACCGGGCGGCGCGGGCTGGGCGGGTTACTGTCCCCTGTCACCATCGTGCGTTCGTGACGAGGCGGCAGCCCTCGGCGACGGACCGCCGGTGACCCACGTCCAGGCCCTTGAGTTGCTCCTCGTGGAGCCGACGTGCCCATGGAGGCCGGGGCCATGACCCTGATCCGCATGATGCGAGCCCGGCTCCGGCCCTACTCGCGGCAGGTCGCATTCGTCCTGGGTCTGATTGTGATCCAGACCGTCGTCGGCCTGTATCTGCCCAACCTCACCGCGAACATCATCAACAATGGCATCGCCAAAGGCGACATCTCGTACATCTGGCGCACGGGCGGCGTCATGCTGGCCCTGACTGTCGTGCAGGGCTCGATCGCGGTCGTCGCCGTCTACTGGGCCTCCCGCACATCGATGGGTGTCGGCCGGGATCTCCGAGCGCTGGTCTTCGGTCGGGTGCTGCGCTTCTCGGAACGGGAGATGAACAGGTTCGGGACGCCCTCCCTGATCACACGCAACACCAACGACATCCAGCAGATCCAGATTTTCCTGCAGATGGCCCTGACCATCATGGCCGCTGCGCCGATCATGATGGTCGGCGGCGTCTTCATGGCCCTCCGGGAGGATGTCACGCTCTCTCTCCTGCTGGTGGTGGCGGTCCCCCTGATGGCTGCGATCGTCCTCACCATGCTCTTCCTCGCAGTGCCGCTGTTCCAGTCGATGCAGGTCAAGATTGATCGGATCAACCAGGTGCTGCGGGAGCAGATCACCGGCGTTCGCGTCATCCGGGCCTTCGTCCGCGGCCGATACGAGGAGCGCCGCTTTGCGACCGCCAACGCCGACCTCACGGCGAACGCTCTGCGTGTCAACCGTCTCTTCGTGCTCGCGATGCCAGTTCTGATGGGAATCATGAACCTCTCCAGCGTCGCGGTGCTCTGGTTCGGCGGCCACCTGGTCGACAGCGGTCAAATGCCGATCGGCAATCTGACCGCCTTCCTGGCCTACATCCTGCAGATCCTAATGTCGGTTCTGCTGGCGGTGATGATGGTGATTCTGGTGCCCCGTGCCGAGGCGAGTGCGGAGCGCGTCGAGGCGGTGGTGCGCGTCGAACCGTCGATCGTGACTCCAGAGCATCCCCTCCGCCCGGCCCGCCTGAAGGGAGTCGTGGAGTTCCGCCAGGTATCCTTCGGCTACCCGGGTGGGGAGGAGCCGGTCCTGCGGGATCTCTCCTTCCGACTCCGCCCCGGCGAGACCACCGCGATCATCGGCAGCACTGGCGCCGGCAAGTCAACCCTCCTCAACCTCATCCCCCGCTTCTTCGATGTCAGTTCTGGGGCGCTGCTCATCGACGGGGTCAATGTCAAGGACCGCTCCTTGGAGGAGCTCTGGTCCGGAATCGGGCTGGTTCCTCAGCAGGCGTACCTGTTCGCTGGGACTGTCGCCGACAACCTCCGCTTTGCTGCCGCGGACGCCACCGAGGCTGCGCTCTGGCATGCGCTCGAGGTGGCGCAGGCGAGCGATTTCGTGGCCACCATGCCCGGCCAGCTGGAGGCCCCGATTGACCAAGGCGGGACCAACGTCTCCGGCGGCCAGCGACAGCGGCTCGCCATCGCCCGCGCCCTCGTGAAGCAGCCGCCGATCTACCTCTTCGACGACTGCTTCTCNNTGGCAGAGACGAGCGCCACCACGGTCGTGATTGTGGCCCAGCGCGTGAGCACAATCCTCAACGCCGACAGGATCATCGTTCTCGATGGGGGCATCGTTGTCGGCTCCGGTACCCACGAGGAGCTCCTGACCACCTCCGCTCCCTACCGTGAGATCGTCGCATCGCAGCTCGGGGAGGCGGCGGCATGATGGCCCGCGGCCCGGGTGGTCGGCCCGGGAGGGGCTTCGGGGGCCCCGGCCGGATGATGGCCGCGCCTCATGAGCGCAGCAAGGACGTTGGGCGCACGCTGCGCCAGCTCATGGGACGCCTCCGCCCCGAATGGCGGAAGATCACGGTCGCGGCGGTGCTGGCGTCATCCGGCATCGCCTTCGTCGTCGTCGCGCCCCGGATCATCGGCAACGCGACCGACCTGATCTTCAACGGCCTGATCGGCAAGAGGCTTCCGGCAGGCATGTCGAAGGCACAGGCGATCGTGTTCTTGCGAGCTCACCATGAGGGCCAGCTGGCCCAGATGCTCTCGGCCATGAACGTCACTCCCGGGCGGGGCATCAACTTCAATCAGCTTGGCTGGAGCCTCGGTTTGGCGGCCCTCCTCTATCTTCTGGGCACGGCTTTCAGCTGGGGCCAGGGTTACCTCATGGCCGGCGTGGCCCAGCGCACGGTGTCCNNTACTTCGACAGCCATCCCCACGGCGACGTGCTGAGCCTCGTCACCAACGACATCGACAACGTGACCACGACGCTGCAGCAGGGGCTGAGTCAGCTGCTCACCTCGGTGCTCACCATCGTGGGGGTGCTGGCGATGATGTTGTGGATCAACCCCCTGCTCGCGCTCATCTCCGTGGTCACAGTTCCGCTCTCCATCGGGGTGACGCTGATGGTCGCCCGCCGGTCGCAGAAGCAGTTCGCCGCCCAGTGGGCCGCGACCGGTGCGGTGAACTCCCTCGTCGAGCAAACCCACACGGGCCACGCGCTGGTGCGGGTCTTCGGCCGCAGCCACCGCGTGATGGAAGACTTCGATCGTCAGAATCAGGCGCTCTACGAGCCCAGCTTCCGGGCCCAGTTCCTCTCCGGCATCATCCAGCCGGCGATGATGCTCCTGGCCAACCTCAACTACGTCGCCATCGCCGTCATCGGTGGGTATCTGGTGGCGTCGGGATCCATGACGCTCGGCGGTGTGCAGGCGTTCATCCAGTACTCG
>PLTL01000025.1:0-10883 GCA_003164475.1 Candidatus Dormiibacterota bacterium
ACATTTACCAGGCCCAGGCCCTGGAAAAGCCCGGCGTGCACGTGGTTTACGGCATCGTGGGCCTCAAGACGCACACGAAAACGTCGCTGATCGTGCGCCAGGACGCCGATGGCTTGCGCTGCTACGCGCACATCGGCACCGGCAATTACAACGCGGTCACCGCCCGCCTGTACACCGACTTCGGGCTCCTGACCGCCCGGCCGGAGATCACCGCGGAGGTGGCCGACCTCTTCAACTACCTCACCGGCTACTCTCGGAAGCGCGATTACGATGATCTCTGGGTGGCCCCCATCAATGCCATCCAGAACTTCGAGCGCTTGGTGGATAGGGAGGTCGAGCACCACCGTCAGGGCCGTCCTGCCGGCCTGCTCCTCAAGGTCAACGGCCTCACCGACGAGAGGGCCATTCAGGCCCTCTACCGAGCCTCCCAGGAGGGGTTGCCGATCCGCCTCCTGGTGCGGGGGATCTGTGCCCTGCGGCCCGGGGTCGAGGGGGTCAGCGACACCATCCAGGTCCACAGCGTGATCGGCCGCTTCCTGGAGCACGGCCGCGCTTTCGTCGCCGAGAACGGAGGCCGACCGGAGGTGCTGGTGGGCTCCGCCGACCTGATGGGACGCAACCTCTATCGCCGGGTGGAGTGCGCCGTGCCCTTGCTCGATCCCCAGGCTCGGGACGAGGTCCGGGAGGTCCTGGAACTTAGCTGGGCCGACCGGCGGCAGAGCTGGAATCTGCAGCCGGACGGCGACTGGACGCGGATCGATCCCGGCTCCACCGACCCGGGGATCCAGGAGGAGCTGATTCGGCGAGCCAGGGCCAGGCCCCTGGCCTGGGAGGGCAAGGGAAGGAGGGCCGCTGGAGTTGGACCAAGCCGAGGCTAGGGAGTTCATCTCCCAGAACCACCGGGCCGTGCTGGCAACCCGCCGGCGTGATGGCAGTCCCCAGCTCTCACCGGTCGTGGTCGCCGTCGGCGTCGGGGACGAGCTCACCGTGAGCAGCCGGGAGACCGCCGTCAAGACCAGGAACCTGCGCCGGGATCCCCGCTACGACCTGGTGGTGTTCACCGAGCAGTTCTTCGGCCCCTGGATCTCGATCCGAGGTCGCGCCGCGGTGATCTCCCTGCCCAACGCCCTGCCCGGGCTGGAGCGGTACTACCGGGCTGTCAGTGGAGAGCACCCCAACTGGGACGAGTACCGGGCTGCCATGGTGAGCGAGCGCCGAGTTCTCCTCCAGCTCACCGTCGAAGATGTGGGCCCCAGGGTGAGCGGCTAGGGTGGCGCTCTCCTCCTCCCAGTTCCAGAGGGCCGCCGCCGAGGTGGCCGAACACGCCGCCACCCTGATCCAGCCGGGAATGAGGCTTGGTCTCGGCACCGGACGGATGGCCACCGCCTTCCTCGAGGCGCTGCGCCCCCGGATCGCGGCCGGCCTGAAGATCCGGGGCCTGTGCAGCTCGAAGGCCACCGAGGAGCGGGCTCGATCCATCGGCGTGGAGTTGCTCGCAGGCAGCGGGCTGCCGCTCGATCTCGACATCGACGGCGCCGACGAGTTCGACCCCCGGCTCAACCTGCTCAAGGGCGGGCACGGCGCGCTGCTCAGGGAGACGTTGGTGGCCGAGCGCAGCCGCCGCTTTTGGGTGCTCGCCGACCCCTCTAAGGCGGTGCAACGGCTCTGCTCCCGCAACCCGCTGCCGGTGGAGGTACTGCCCTTCGATTGGGAGGGCGTGGCCGCGTCCTGCCAGGAACGGTTGCCCTGCCGCTGTCAACTTCGAGGCGGGGTCGCCGACCCGTTCGTCACCGACAACGGCAACTACCTGCTGCACCTGGAGTTCCCGGGCGGCCTGACCGACCCGGGCGAGGCCGCCGCCCGGCTAAGCGCGATCGCGGGGGTGCTGGGACATGGTCTCTTCTTGGGGAAGGCCACAGCGGCGCTGGTCTCCGAGGGCCATGGGATCCAGGTTGTGGGCGATCTGGAGGCGGAGCGCGAGATCTGAGCGCGACACCTCTGACCCCGGCTAGGCCGGGGTCCGTCTCTTCCGATTGAGGCCCAGGCTGAGCCCCAGCGGGATCATCACCCCCAGGAAACCGGTGATCACGGCGATCCCGTTGGGAAGCTTGCGGGGGTTGGCCATCCCCACGAAGGAGAAGACTGACGAGACGAAGGCGGTGACCAGGATGAGGAAGATGGCCGCGATCAGGACCCGGGTGCCGTTCTCCTCACGACTGATCACGAAGTCGGGCCAGCGGCGGCGGACATACCGGTAGACGTTGACCGCGGTGAGGCTGTTGAGGACCAGCGCGCTGATGAAGGCGCTCACCGCGACCCCCCAGCGGAAGGCTCCCAGCTGCGAGATGACCCAGGCCGAGAAGTTGACCACCAGCAACCCCACCGGGGTGGCCAGCCCGATCACCGGCAGGATGCAGGTCCGCCAGTCCTCAGGCAGCGGGATGAAGAGCCCGCTCTGGACGGGCCCGCGGCTACGCCTCAACCTGCTCACCTGGCCCGTGCCACTGCCTTCCTTGCTCACGTCTCCTCACCCGATCGCAACTGGGGGGCATTGTGACGAGGCTCGCCATCCCAGCGCTGGACCGTCGTCGGACCCCCGATGATTGCAGACAGCCCATGGACCTGATCGACCTCGCCATCATCGCCGGACTTGTCTATGCCGCGGTCCGCGGCTATCGCGGAGGCCTCACCTACACCCTCTTCTCGCTGCTCGGTCTCCTGGTGGGGCTGGCGCTGGGAGCCTGGGTCGCCACCTCCGTGCCCCCGCTGCTGGGGAACTTCACCCCCGCAGTCCGCGCCGGCATGGCGATCGCCCTGCTGGTGGCCCTGGCGCTGCTGGGGGACGGCCTGGGTACCTGGCTGGGGCGGCGGCTCCGGGTCACCGCGCTCCGCCGCCACCTGGGAATCGCGGACTCCCTGGCCGGGGTGGCCTGGGGGCTGGTGGTGGTGCTGGTGGCCAGCTGGTACCTGGGACTCACCTTCGCGACTGGGCCCTGGCCACCGCTGGCGAGCCAGGTCCAGAAGTCGTCCATCCTCCGGGCACTGGCCCGTGAGTTCCCCCAGGATCCAGCCTGGCTGGGCGGCCTCCAGCACCTGCTCAGCACGGTTCCCTTCCCCGAGGTCTTCGCCAACCTGGCCCCGCCGCTGCCAGGCCAGGTTGCGGTTCCTGCCAGTCTGGCCGGGAACCAGGCGGTGGCGACGGCCGCCTCGGAGACGGTCAAGGTGGTCAGCGTCGGCTGCGGGGGGCTCGAGGAGGGCAGCGGTTTCCCGGTCGCCAGCGGCCTGGTCCTGACCAACGCCCACGTGGTCGCCGGTGGCCACGCGATCACCGTGCTGGTGCCGGGACGCCCCGGAGCGCTCGGCGCCGAGGTGGTCCTCTTCGACCCCGAGCGGGACATCGCCCTGCTGCGGGTACCGGGGCTCCCCCTCTCCCCCATGACCATAGCCACCTCGGGGTCCAGGGCCACCCAGGGGGCAGTGATCGGCTATCCGGGAGGCGGCCCGGAGGCGGTGGTTCCGGGCGCAATCCGTGGTCAGATCGACGCCGTGGGCAGGGACATCTACTCCAACCAGATCGTCAGCCGAGAGATCTACGTGCTCCAGGCCAGCGTCATCCCCGGCAACTCCGGCGGGCCCTTCGTCAGCCTCCAGGGCCAGGTGCTGGGAGTGGTCTTCGCCAAGTCCGCGGTCACCGGCAACGAGGGCTACGCGCTCACCGCCGGGGAGATCCTGCCCGACATCGCCAGGGGCGAGTCGGCCACCGCGCCGGCGTCCACTCAGAGCTGCGTCGACTGACCGCTCGAGCACTTAGGCTTACTAATTAGGTAAACTAAGCATGTGACCACCCCCCGCATCTCCGCGCCGTCCCCCCCGCGTGAGACCGAGGAGCTGTCGGAGCTGGCGATCAAACTCCCCACCGTGCTCAGCCGCCTCCACCGCCGGCTGCGCCAGACCTACGAGCCGCTGGGGGTGCCCGCAGCCTACTACCCGGTCCTGATGTCACTGCTGGATCGGATCTCAGCCACCGTCAGCGAGCTGGCCGCCGCAGAGCAGGTCCGGGTGCCCTCGATGACCACACTCCTGGTCCAGATGGAGGCCGACGGACTGATCCAGAAGGAGGTGGATCCCTCCGACCATCGCTTCATCCGGGTCTCGCTGAACCCCCGGGGTGCACTGGTGGCGCAGGCGGCGCGGCGGGACCGCGGTGCCTGGTTCGCCCAGCGCCTCAATCACCTCAGCGCCCCCGAGATCTCCGCCCTGGAGCGGGCTCTTCCCGCCCTGGAGCACCTGGTGGGACTGGGCCGCTGACCGTCTCCACCAAGGCGATGACGAGCTCGGTGAGGGCGGTCACCTCGCGCACCTTCCAGGCCCTGGGTACCCGCAACTACCGCTACTTCTTCGCCGGGCAGGCGGTCTCGGTCACCGGGAGCTGGCTCCAGACCACCGCCCAGGCCTGGCTCATCCTCCAACTCACCCACTCGCCCCTGATGCTGGGACTGCTGCTCACCGTCCAGTACCTCCCCAACCTGCTGCTCCAGCCCCTGGGAGGTCTGGTGGCCGACCGCTGGTCCAAGCGCGGAATCCTGATGCTGACCCAGAGTTGCTTCGCGGTCACGGCGGCGGTACTGGGGATCACCTCAGGGCTGGGCCTGGCCCACACCTGGGAGGTCTTCGCCCTGGTCCTGATGTTCGGTCTCATCAACGTGGTGGACGGGCCCGCCCGCCAGGCCTTCGTCCCCGAGATGGTCGGCGCCGAGCAGATGCCCAACGCGGTGGCGCTCAACTCGCTGGTCTTCAACGGTGCCCGGGTGGTCGGCCCCGCCCTGGCGGGAATCCTGATCGCCACCGTGGGAACCTCCTTCTGCTTCGACCTCAACGCGGTCTCCTACCTGGCGGTCATCGGGGGGCTCTGGCTGATGCACCCCAGGGAGCTCCACACCAACCGCCGCCCCGCCGGCCCCAGGCCCGGCCTGATCGCCCAGGTCCGAGAGGGGGTGGGCTACGCGCGCCGGACTCCGGAGGTGGCTCTGGTGATCGTCATGATGGCGTTGGTCGGGACCTTCTCCTTCAACCTGACGGTGATGATCACGGCCCTGTCCCGCACCGGCCTCCACACCGCCGCCACTGGCTTTGGCCTCCTCAGCGCCGCCCTCGGCGTGGGGGCGTTGGCCGGCGCCGCCGGGGTCGCCTACGCCAGCCGGGCCTCGATGCGAGCCCTGCTGGCCGGCTGCGGGGTCTTCGGGCTCTTCCTGGCCCTGGCGGGCCAGATGTCTCGCCTGGAGCCGGCGATGGTGCTGCTGGCACTGGCCGGCGCCGGCATGATCGTCTACAGCGCCATGTCCAACAGCGTGGTCCAGTCCTTCACCCCGGGCCCGCTGCGGGGCCGGGTCATGTCCCTCTACCTCTGGGTGTTCCTCGGCACCACCCCCTTGGGGAGCCTGCTCTTTGGGGCCATCGAGCAGGCCTGGGGCAGCCAGGTGGCGATGGGCCTGGCCGGGAGCGGGGCGATGCTGACGGCGCTGGGAGGCAGCATCTGGTGGAGCCGCGGATCGCGGCGGGAGCGGTCCTATCCCTCGGCGTCGGTGGCCGGACGGCCGACCGCCGCCCCGACCGCGTGATATCCGCCGTCGACGTGGACGATCTCTCCGGTGGTGGCCGGGAAGTAGTCGGATAGCAAGGCCACGATCGCCTTTCCGACCGGGACCGGGTCGCGCGCATCCCAGCCCAGCGGAGACTGCCGGGCAAAGATCTCGGGGAAGGTTGAGAAGCCGGGGATCCCCTTGGCCGCGGTGGTGTAGATCGGGCCGGCGGACACCGCGTTGACCCGGATCCGGCGCCCGCCCAGGTACTGGGCCAGGTAGCGCACCACCGACTCCAGGGCAGCCTTCGAGACTCCCATCCAGTCATACCCGGGCCAGGCCAAGGTGGCGTCGAAGTCGAGGGTGACGATGCTCCCGCCACTCTCGGGGATCAGCGGCTCCAGGGCCACCGCCAACTGCTTCAGGGAGTAGGCGCTGACCCGGAGCGCGGTGGCGGCCGCCTCCCAGGGAGTGCGCAGGAAGGCCCCGCCGAGCGCTTCCGCCGGGGCGTAGGCCACTCCGTGGACCACCCCGTCCAGCTGCCACCCACGCCGACCGAGCTCGGCGGCGAGCTCCACGAAGTCCTGGTCCCGGGTGACGTCCAGCTCCAGGATGGTCGGCCTGGGCGAGAGCCGGGCCGCGGCCCGCTCGGTGAGCCTGAACGCCCTCCCGAAGGAGGTGAGCACCACCTCGGCGCCATCCTGCTGGGCCTGACGGGCGGCGGCGAACGGGAGCGAAGCCGGGGTCAGCACCCCGGTGACCAGCACCCGCTTCCCGGTGAGCAGCATGGTGGCCAAGATTACCGCCCCGGCGGGGGCACGGGTCGTGGCCTGGCTGAGACTCCTCTCAGCATTGCCCGTTACAATCCGGCCGCATGCCTGCCGCGAACAGGCCGCGGCGCCGCCGCGCCGGGCTTCGGTCAAAGCAAACGTCCTTCTCGTGGAGCCGTCACCGGGCGCTGGTAGCGGTGCTATTGGTGTTCGGCTTCGGCCTCTCCGGCGCGAGCGGGGTGGTGGCCTACTTCCTGCCCGCAATCACCGCCGCACTCAACATCACCGGCCACCAGACCACCGGCAAATCGGGCAAGTCGAAGGGGGCCACCCCCAGTCCCTCCCCCGGGACCACCTCGGCTCCCAGCCAGCCCTTCAACGTGCTGCTCTTAGGCTCTGACAATGACACCAAGTTCGAGCCCGACCATGTGCTCACCCAGACCATGATCCTGGTCCGGGTCGACCCGCAGACCCACTCGGTGGTGATGTTCTCCATCCCCCGGGACCTCTGGGTGTCGCTGTCCACCGGAGGCAGCGCCAAGATCGACGCCGCCTACTCCTACGGCGGAGCGGCCGCCGCCATCCAGACCGTCGAGAACGACTTCGGAGTCCCCATCAACTACTGGGTGTGGATCGGGCTCGGCGGCTTGGTCCAGCTGGTCAACCAGCTGGGCGGCGTCAACGTCGTGGCCCAGATGCCGATCCTGGACGATGAGTACCCCTCCGACCTCACCGGGAGCAACCCCTACCTCCAGGCTCGGATCGCCGTCCTCCCCGGGCCCCAGCGCCTGAACGGCGTCGACGCGCTGGAGTACGTGCGCTCCCGGCACGGTGACATCCTCTCGGACATCGCCCGCTCCCAGAAGCAGCAGCAGCTCCTCCTCGACATCAAGGCCGCCGCCAAGACCCTGGGGCTGGCCGACGTGCCCGACATCGCCTCCTCGCTGGGGAACTCGGTCAAGACCGACATGAGCCTCACCCAGCTGACCTCGCTGCTGCCCCTGGCCAGGGCCTTCAGCGACGGCGACGTCAACGAGGTCATCATGACCGGCTCGCCATATTTCGGCAGTGTCATCGAGAGCGACGGGGAGGACGCCCTGGCACCGGACTGGACCCAGATCGACGCCCTGGTGGCGCAGTACTTCCCGACGTGAGACGGCTTCTGCCGATCGTGGCCGCGATGGTCGTGATGGGGCTCTTCGGCCTGGGCGTCTACAGCATCCTGGGGACCCTCAAGAGCAGCCGTAATCACAGTCAGAAGCCGACCCAGGAGCAGGCCCTGGTCTACCTGCCCGGTACCGTCTACGTGGTCCAGGGTGGGGACATCTACAGCCTCAGCAACCTAGAGTTCACCCCCCTTAAGGCTCCCCCCTACGACTGGGTCCAGGTGGAGCCCGCCCCGGACGGCGACCTCCTCGCCGTCGCCTTCTTTGCCGCCCCAAGCTCGTACAGCAACGTCTACCTGCTCAACTCCTCCGGCCAGGTGGTGCGCCAGCTGCTCCAGGAGAGCTCCACTCAGTACTTCGGCAACCACTGGGCCTACTACCCCAAGGTGAGCCCGGACGGCAGCACCCTCTTCTTCACCACCGACTGGCTGGATCCCTACGCCGCCTACGACGTCGACTTCGAAATCGCGGCGGTCCCCTTCGCCAGTCCGTCCTCCAGCCCCACCGTGTGGAGCACTCCCAACCAGTATCAGGGCGGTGACGTGGAACCGATCCCGCTGGCCAGCGGGGGGGTCATTTACGCCAAGTACGCGGTGAGCACCGCCGGCGCCACCTACGCTCAGCTGGTCTACGTCAGCTCCCCCTACGCCAACCCCGTCTACCTGACCACACCCGCCCAGGACTGCTCCGAGCCGGCGCTCTCGCCCAGCGGCACCGAGCTGGCCATGGTGTGCACCAACAACTCGCTCCAGGCCACCACCCTGGAGGTGGCCAGCTGGAACGGCGGCTCGCTGGGCACCCCGGTGGTGATAAGCGACGGTCCGATGGCGGCCAGCCCCAGCTGGTCACCGGACGGCAAGAGCGTGCTCTACCTCAACACCCTGCTGAGCAACAAGGCCTCACCCTTTCAGCTCTGGTGGGTGCCCAGGGCGAGCTCGGCCAAGCCCGGAGCCCCTGAGCAGGTGACCGAGAATCTCAACTTCACGGCGACCTCCCCGGCGGTCTGGGCCAGCTGACCTCCCTCGGGCAGATGGCCCGGGCTCAGGTGGTGTTGCCCGGCCGGGGCGAGTGCCAGGGCGACCGGAGCTCCCCCACCAACAGGGCGGCCAGCGCCGTCCAGCCAGTCTGGTGCGAGGCCCCGTGGCCCCCGCCGGTGTCTCCGTCGAAGTACTCGTAGAAGAGCAGCAGGTCACGCCAGCTGGGGTCGGCCTGGAATTTCGCCAGGTCGCCGTGCACGGGCCGACGCCCGTCCGGGCCCCGGCGGAAGATCGCCACGGTCCGCTGGGCCAGGTGGTCCGCGATCCGTCCCAGGGGAACCGGGTGGCCGCCAGGACTGGGGAAGGGGTGGGTGAACGAGGGCCCCAGGCCGGTGCCCAGCAGGCGCAGGGCCTGGATCAGCAGGTAGCTGGTGGGGAGCCAGACCGGGCCCCGCCAGTTGGAGTTGCCCCCGAATACCCGGTCACTGGAGACCCCGGGTTCGTAGCGGACGGGTGCCATCCCGGGGACGAGCCCACTCTGGAAGGGCTGGGACAGGTGGACCTTGGAGAGGGAGCGGGGACCGTGTTCGGAGAGGAATTCCTGGGGGTCGAGCAGCCGGTCCAAGAGCCGGTGGAGCCGCTCCGAACCCACCAGGCTCAGACAGGCATAGGGGTCGCTTCCCCGGGCCGCCCGGTAGTGGATCACACCCCGCTCGGCCGCCTCGTCCAAGTGCTCAGAGAGCCGGGGGAACCGCTCCAGGGTGTGACGGTGAACCACCTCGCTGGCCGCCAGCGGCATCAGCCCGACCAGGCTGCGGAGGCGGATCCTCTCCATCTGCCCACTGGCCACCCGAAGCAGGTCGTAGTAGAAGCCGTCCCGCTCGTCCCACAGTCCCTTGCCCGCTTCTGCCCCGTTGAGGGCGGCGGCGATCCGCACGTAGTGAGAGAAGAAGCGAATCGCCATGTTCTCGTACTGGGGCTCCTCGATCGCCAGCTCGGCGGCGATGCGGAACATCTTGACCACGAACATCCCCATCCAGGCGGTGGCGTCCACCTCCGAGATCTGCGCCCCGTCGGGCAGGTGGCTGCGGTCCACCGCGGAGATGTTGTCCAGCCCCAGGAAGCCGCCGGAGAAGATGTTCCTCCCGTCGGGATCGCGCCGGTTCACCCACCAGCCGTAGTTGAAGAGCAGAGCCAGGAAGGCCTCCTCCAGGAAGCCCCGGTCCGGGACCCCAGTGCGGTTGCGGTCGCGGACGTAGATCTGCCAGACGGCGGTGGCATGCACGGGCGGGTTGGAGTCCGAGAAGGCCCAGTCGTAGGCCGGGAGCTGGCCGTCCTCGCGCAGGAAGCGGGGCTGGAGCAGGAGCAGCACCTGCTGCTTGGCCATTTGGGTGTCCAGCGGCTCCAGCGCCATGGCGTGGAAGGCCAGGTCCCAGCTGGCGAACCAGGGGTACTCCCAGCTGTCGGGCATCACGATCACGTCGGCGGCGTGGAGCCCCGCCCAGGTGTGGTTGCGGCCCTCCAACCTCAGGGGGGGCGGCGCGGGTTGGGTGGGATCACCGGCCAGCCAGCGGGAGACGTCGTACTCGTAGTACTGCTGGGTCCAGATCAGCCCGGCGAACGCCTGGCGCTGGATCAAACGGTCATCCTCATCGCTGTCCTCGGGAAGGGTCCGTCCGTAGAACTCATCCGCCTCGGCGCGACGGTCGGCGCAGATCCGGTCCACCTCGGCCGGGGACCGGCCCTGCTCGTTACCCCAGACCAGCCGCACCACCTCGGATTGTCCCGGCGCGACGTCGAGGACGAAGTGGGCGGCTGCCTTGGTGCCGGATCGCTCGGGGTTGCAGATGGAGGGATCCCCCCTGAGCACCGCGTCCGCGATCGCGTCCTTGGGGAAGCGGCTGCGGTTGGGGCTCCGGAAGAGCAGCTCGGAGTTGGTCTCGTTGTCACAGAGGAGCCACTCGAAATCCCCCTCCGCCACCAGTTGGAATCCCCCTAGCTCGGGGTGGTGGCTCAGCTGGACGACCTTTCCCTCGGCCCGGAGCTGGGGCTGGGGGCCCGGGTCCTGGTCCCAGGCCCAGGTGTTGCGGAGCCACAGGTGAGGCAGCAAGTGGAGACGCGCCTCCTCGCGGCTCTCGTTGGTCACGGTCAGTTTCCACGCCACCACATCGGAGGTAGCGGTGGCGTACTCGACCTCGACCGTCCAGTAGCGGTCATGGTCGAAGACACCCAGCTGGATCAGTCCCAGCTCCGGCCCGGGCCCTGAGTTCCGCTCCCGCAGCTGCCGGTAGGGGAAGGCGTCCATGGGGTAGCGATAGAGCGCTCGCAGGTAGCGACCATCCGGCAGCGCGTCCAGGTAGTGCCAGTACTCCTTGACGTCCTCGCCGTGGT
>PLTL01000025.1:10931-15324 GCA_003164475.1 Candidatus Dormiibacterota bacterium
TCGCCCCAGCGGTAGGCCCGGCTGCGGGCCTGCTCGTAGGGGATGTAGCCCCAGGCGTCACCGTCCGGGCTGTAGTCCTCGCGCACCGTGCCCCACTGCCGCATGGAGAGATAGGGGCCCCAGCGCCGGGGCGCCTCCTCACCGGCGCGGCCCGGCTGCCGTGCGAGGTCAGCCTCGTCGGCCCGGCTGTCTGCCACGGCCGGGATTCTCCCATGCGTGGGTCTCGGTCTCTCCCGGTGGCCCGTTCTCGCCAGACCCCACCTGGCCCCGAGCTGGCGGTCGGCTCAGCCCGGGACGGTCGGCAGGGGCGGCCCCGCCGGCTCCGACTCCGGGGGCCTCAGCGGCAGCCGCACCACGAAGGTGGCGCCGCCCCCAGGGGTCGTCTCGAGACGGACAGTGCCATGGTGGGCAGCTACTATCGCCGCCACGATCGCCAGTCCCAAACCCAAGCCGCCGTGGTCGCGGCTGCGAGACCGGTCGAGGCGCACGAAGCGCACGAAGATCCTGGCGGCCGCCTCCTCGGACACGCCCGGGCCGTGGTCCGCGACCCGGAAGACAGCGAACGCGCCGTCCTCCCCCCCCACCGAGACCTCGACCAGAGTGCCGGCCGGGGTGTGGACTATGGCGTTGCGGACCAGGTTGTTGACCACCTGCCGGATTCGCGGCTCGTCCCCCACCACCTCGACCGGGGCCGGGGCGTCGACGTGGATCTGGTGCTGGCGATCTGCCACCGAGGCGTCGGCCGCGACCTCGACGGCCAACTGGGAGATGTCGAAGGCGGCTGCCTGCATGGGGCGACCCTCGTCCAGCCGGGCCAGCAGCATCAGGTCATCCACCAGCTGGGTCATCCGAGCCGACTCGCTCTCGATCCGGGACATCGCCTTGTCCAGATCCTCAGGGCGACCCCGAGCGCCATGGCGAAAGAGCTCGGCGTAGCCCCTGATCGAGCTGAGCGGGGTCCTGAGCTCGTGGGAGGCATCAGCCATGAACTGGCGCATCTGGGCCTCCGAGGCCGCCCGGGCACTGAAGGCCCGCTCGATCTGGCCCAGCATCTCGTTGAGGCTCAGAGCCAGCTGCCCGACCTCGGTGTCGGGCTGAGTCACCTCGACCCGCCGGCTCAGGTCTCCGTCGGCTATGGCCCGGGCGGTGGTGCGGATCCGCTCCAGCGGCCTCAGCCCCAGCTGGACCGTCCACCACGCCAGCCCGGCCAGGCCCAGGAGGACCGCGGCGCTGACCAGGATCTCCAGGAGCCGGATCTGGTTCAGGGTGGCGTCGACGTAGGTGAGCGGAAGCGCCAGAACCAGGTTGACTTGCGGTTCGGCCGTCGGCGTCTCAAGCACGCGGAATTCCCCGCCGCCGCTGGCGGCCGCCACCGTCGTGAAGACCGGGGTGGTGATGGAGCCCGAGCCGAATCCCGCGGGGAGCTGGGGCAGAGGCGGTTTCGGGGCTCCGTTCTCGGTGAACTGCACTCGGAATGGACCACCGGGGCCCACCAACTCAGCGTAGCTGCCGGCCGGAATGTCGACGCCACCGCGGGGGTAGAACCCACGAGATTCAGAGAAGCTGAGAAACTGAAAAATGGCGCCCACCGTGCTCTTCGCCTGCTGGTTGATCTGCTGGCTGAGGTTGGACTGCAGCGCCAGGTAGGTCACCGCGTCGGTGACCCCGAGTCCGATGGCGACCAGAGCCAGAAGTGACAGGAGCAGACGCAGACGGAGCGACATCTTCAGGAGCGAGGCAGGCGGAGAACGTACCCCATGCCCCTCACCGTGTGGATGAGGGGCGGCTCCTTCCGGTCCACCTTCTTGCGCAGGTAGCTGATGTAGGTCTCGAGGATGCCGGCGTCGCCGCCGAAGTCGTATTTCCAGACGTGGTCGAGGATCTGGCCCCTGGTCAGGACCCGCCGGGCATTGATCAGGAGGTAGCGCAGCAGCCGGTACTCGGTGGCGGTGAGCTCCACCAGCTCCCCACCCCGACGCACCTCCCGCAGATCCTCGTCCATCTCCAGGTCGGCGAAGGTGAGCAGGGTGTGGCTCTCCTCGTGATGGCCGGAACGGCGCAGGATCACCCGGACCCGGGCGATCAGTTCGTCCAGGCTGAAGGGCTTGGTCACGTAGTCGTCCCCGCCCACGGTCAGGCCGCGGATCTTGTCCTCGGTCGCGTCCCGGGCGGTCAGGAACAGGATCGGTGCCTGGGACCCGCCGTCGGCCAGCCTCCGGGACACCTCGAAGCCGTCGAAGTCAGGAAGCATGACGTCGAGGATCACCAGATGGGGCTGGAAGCTGGCGACCTGCTCGATCGCGGCCCGGCCGCTGCCCGCGGTGGCGGTGACGAACCCCGCGTAGCGCAGGGCGGTCGCCACCAGCTCGGCCAGGTTGGTCTCGTCGTCGACGACCAGGATCCGGGTCTCCGCGTCCATCTTCACCCTGAGTCTGCCGCCTTCGTCTGGGAGTTTGCTGAGTCCGGACTGGGCTTTGGCTGGGCCAGACCCCACGATCGGTAGCCGGGGGCCGACCGGCCGGGTCTAGGCGAGCTCCCAGCCTCATCCCAGGACGCTCCCAGGGGCGCCCGCCATCGTTGTCTCTGCGGCCGGTTCGACCCCACTCCCTGGCCGCAAGGTCGCACCCTCCCCGCGGCGGCCCGGCACCCGCCGGGCCGCTGTTCTTTGTCCCCGGCGACGAGGTGAAGGTGCGACCGGCGCTCCTCCCTGGTGGCGCTCAGGTCCAGGATCCCGAGGCCCCTTCCCGATCAGCGGCCGGCATCCGTCACGGAACTCCCCCCGGTGCGGCACCGGCCCCTCCCCGAGCAGAGGAGCTGGTGGTGCCGACCCCCAGGTCGAAGGCCTTCGCATCCAAGCCCGGCGCCGCGGGCCCGACCCCTTCCGCGCCCTTCCAGGGCAGCCTGCGTGCGGCTCCGCGGTGCCGCCAGGTCTCAGGGACCTGCCCAGAGGCGGGGCCGACCAAGGCCGGACTCTCCTTCGCGGCAGACGGGTCGGGTTGCCTGGCATGTAAAGTGATGCGCCGAGTCGGCCCGGACTCACGACTTCCGGCCGATTCAAGGGGCCGTGGCGCAGCGGGAGCGCGCTTCCTTGGCATGGAAGAGGTCGCGGGTTCGATTCCCGCCGGCTCCACCACCCGGTTTCCTGGCCGGCGAGGTCCGACCATGGGAATCCACTCTCAGAGCCACCGCCTCAACGGGCTGCTCGCACCCGGCCCGGTAAGGCCGGTCAACGATCGACACTGCACCGTTAACGTCCGGCCAGCGACAATTCCACGAGCAACCGCTCGGGGAACGGGAGGATACAGATGCGCTGGACCATGCCGTCAGACCGCCTACCGGAAGCTTGGTACAACGTGGTTCCGGACCTTCCCGAGCCCCTGCAGCCGCCGCTGCACCCGGGAACCCGCGAGCCGGCGACCCCAGACCTGCTGTCCCCGCTCTTCCCCATGGCGCTGATCGGCCAGGAAGTCTCGTTGGAAAGCTACATCGACATCCCTGGCGAGGTGCTGGACATCCTCCGGCTGTGGCGGCCCACCCCGCTGGTCCGGGCACGCCGCCTGGAGCAAGCGCTGGAAACCCCGGCCCGGATCTATTTCAAGGATGAGTCGGTCTCACCGGCCGGCTCTCACAAGCCCAACACCGCTGTCCCCCAGGCCTTCTACAACAAGGCCGAGGGAGTGAAGCGCCTCACCACCGAGACCGGCGCCGGGCAGTGGGGCAGCGCCCTCTGCTACGCGTGCTCGCTCTTCGGGCTGGAGTGCAAGGTCTACATGGTCCGTGCCTCCTACCAGCAGAAGCCCTACCGGCGCCTGATGATGGAGACCTGGGGCGGTGAGGTGGTGGCCTCGCCGGTGGACCAGCCCGACAGCCCCGGCTCGCTCGGCATGGCGATCAGCGACGCCGTCCGTGACGCGGGCAGCCGTGAGGACACCCACTACTNNCACCAGACCGTGATCGGCCTGGAGGCCAAGGAGCAGCTCCAGCTGGCGGGCGAGGAGAAGCCCGACCTGGTCATCGGTTGCTGCGGTGGCGGCTCCAACCTCGGCGGCCTCGCCCTGCCCTTTGTCCCCGACGAGGGCGTCGAGCTGCTGGCGGTGGAGCCGACCAGCTGCGCCACCCTCACCACCGGGAAGTTCGAATACGACTTCGGCGACACCGCCGGACTCACCCCGCTCCTCTCCATGTACACGCTGGGCCACGACTTCGTGCCGCCCTCGATCCACGCCGGCGGGCTCCGCTACCACGGCGACTCACCGATCATCAGCAACCTGGTGCATACCGGGCGGATGCGCGCCTCGGCATACAACCAGACCGCCGTCTTCGAGGCCGCCATCCAGTGGGCGCGGACCCAGGGGACGATCCCCGCACCCGAGACCGCGCACGCGATCAAGGC
>PLTL01000315.1 GCA_003164475.1 Candidatus Dormiibacterota bacterium
GCCACGCCAATCTGGACCTCTTCCCCGGGATCGATCCGCTGGTGGACGAGCGCGTCGCCTTTGAGCACGTTCGTGGTCACGCTGGCATCGCCGGTAACGAGCGGGTCGACATGCTGGCGGTGAGCGCCGTCCGCGAGCTGGCCGGCGGTTCCGGAGCCTGACCCGGCCGGCCCTGGGCCTGAACCCCGCGTGTCCGGGTCCTCAACCCCGCCGGCCGCCGCCAGGGTTTTCCACAGTCATTGTCCCGCCCTGTGGATAAGTGTCCTGACCCTCGAGGTCAGCCGCCCGCGGTGAAGCAGGCCGCCATCGCCTGCTCGGCCGGCAGGCCGAGGGGATCGTAGGGTCCCGGCGTTCCCAGGTTGACCTCCCACCAGTAGATGCCGCTGACCGCGGCTTCCTCGGCCGCCTGGCAGGCTGCCTGGTAGTACGTCTCCTGGAAGGCGGCGTCCGTGGGACCGGGGTGCAGCAGCTGCCACGGGTGGTCCTGCTGTCCCTCCTGCGGGACGACCCCGACCTCGCTGAGGACCACGCGCTGCCCGGCTGCTGCGGTGGTTATGTTGGTGAGGAATGGCTGCCATGCCTGGGCGAGCCCGTCCACGCCGGTGCCGTCCGGCACCCCGAGGTCCCAGTACGCATCGACGCTCACGAAGTCGAGATCCTTCCAGAAGCCGTCGTAGAGGGTCCCTCCCGCCTCCGAATTGCCGTTGACCGAGTAGGTCAGGGCGCCGGGATAGAGGGCCCGCACGGCGGAGATGAGAGATGCCCAGTCCGACGTGAAGGGCTCGAGGGAGTACAGCTCGGTTCCGATGTCGAGCGCCTGGACGTGGGTGGTGGTGGCCAGCTGCGCGTAGCGCGAGATGAGCGCTGTGTAGCTGGCGAACCATGCGGTGGGCGACGTGGGCTCGATGGATCCTCGCCACTGCGGAGCCAGGTCGGTCTCATCCATGAGCGGCCTCAGCATGACGCTGAAGCCATCCCCCTCAAGGGTGTGGATCAGCCCCTCCAGCTGCGTGTCGGGCGGGGTGCCCGCGCCGCTCGCGACCGAGTCGGCGGCGGGACTCGCCTGGTAGAAGGGGAAGGTGACCCCGATGCTGTTGACCCCGTCGTGGCGCAGCTTCGTGAGCATCGTGGAGAGCCCCGTCGGGTAGCCGGAGTTGGCGTAGAACAGGAGGTTGACGCCCGCCTGGTAGGAGGGGAGTGGGACCGGGGACGGGGTCGGCGTCGGTGGGGGTGTGGGCGGAGGTGCGGTAGCCGGCAGCAGCGGCGTCGAGCCGGGAGGCGGCGTGCCCACGGTGGAGGTCGCCGGAGCGCATGCGCTGAGCACGAGGAGGCAGGCACCGAGCCCGAGCCTGATCAGGTGTGCTGTCCGCCTCGACCGATGCTCGCCGGTGTCGCGATCGCGCCGCCGAACCCGGCCTGTGCTCCGGCCTGTGGCCATTTCCGTGAGGCTCCGCATCTCGTGGAGCAGTTGGACGCTCCGTCGATGGCCAGGTTAATGCTTCCGGCGCCCGCCTCGTGACCACCCTCGCCTGGGGTGTCCCGGTGCAGGCAACCCGAACGTCACCGGCCCGTCACGCGACGTCAGAGGCGCCCCCGCGCTCTGCGCCTAGCATCGGTCTTGTCGTCAAAGGCAAACCCGCCGCGAGGCGGGGACGCAAAGCCACGGGGCTGCTAACCACAGTCAGCCGGGCCGCCGACGGGCAACCCGACGGTCTTCCGCCGGCCCGCCCAGAGCGCTCGGTGGAGGAGACCGATGCGCTGGTTGGGCAGGTTGCGGTCATCGCGGCTGCTGAGGGGAACCGCCCTCTTCGGAGTGATGGCCCTCACCCTGGCCACAGGGCTGACGGTGGGCGCTGGGCCTGCCAACCCCTCGCGGCCGGCCGCGGCGTCCGCGTCCGCTCCCTCCGGGTCCCTCGCGGATCTCCAAGGCACTGCCACAGCCATCCCCACATCGACATCGGCGGGTGCGCCGACCACCTCGCCGTCCAGCGCGGCGACCCCGGCGAGCACCAGTTCCGCGACCCCGTCGGCCATCAGTTCCGCGACCCCGTCCGCGACCAGTTCCGCGACCCCGTCGGGCACTGGCACGGGCACGACCCTCGTGGCGGCCGCGTCGAGCACCTCCGGTTCCTCGTCGACCAGCCAGCCCGCCGGCACCTCGACATCAAGCTCTCCGGCGACGTTCGTTCCCGCCCCGACTCCCACTCAGAGCGCGACTCCCACTCCAACTCCCACGCCCGGAGGAGGCTCCTCCGGATTGGTGACCCGGTGCGGTGATCGGCTGTGCCTCGACGGCAGCCCTTGGACCTTCACCGGGGTCAACGCCTACGAGGCCGCCACCGACTGGAGCGTCAACGCCGGATGCGGAGGCGACCTGACCCAGAGCGACCTGGACACGCTCTTCGCGTCCCTCGCACCCAACGACGTGGTCCGCTTCTGGGCCTTCCAGGCGCTCGCCACCAACTACGCGACCGGCCAGCTGGACTGGGCAGGAATCGACCGGGTCATCGACACCGCGGCCAAGTACGGCATCAAGGTGATCCCTGCCCTCAGCGGTGAGAGCGGCGGCTGCGACGACAACGAGTGGAAGGATGCGGCCTGGTACGACGGCGGCTACGTAGACGTCTACGACAGCAGCGCGTGGCCGGCCAGCACCCCGCTCTCCTACCGGGACTACATGCAGGACTTCCTGGAGCGCTACGGGAACAACCCGACCATCGCCATGGTCGAGCTGGTCAGCGAGCCGTCCCCGACCGAGTCCGGTTACGTGTGCGTCAACGAGACGGCGGCGGCACAGGCGCTGCGCTCCTTCTTCGACACGGTGGGTGCCGAAGCTCACAGCATCGCCCCCAATCTCCTCATCGAGTCCGGGATGCAGGGCGTCGGGCAGTGCGGGGCGCAGGGCGGCGATTACGGTTACGTGATGGCCAGCTCCGGGGTCGACGTGGCCAGCTACCACGACTACGAGTCTGACACCACGCCGCTGCCAGCCGATCTCTCCGCCACCCTGGCAGCGGCTCAGGCGGACGGCAAACCGCTAATCGTGGGCGAGGTGGGCACCGAGGCGCAGGCCGGTCTGGCGGGATGCCCCTGGGACGCGACTCGGGCCAGCTACATGAGCGCCAAGATGTCCGCCCAGTTCGCGGCGGGCATAAGCGGGTTCGTGCCGTGGGACTACGTCCCCAGTAACCCCGGGGGCGGCAACACCTGTTCGTACGACATCGGTCCGGGCGATCCCCTGATCACGGAGTTGGCCGACTGGTAACGCGGCGCGAAACACGGTTGCTCTGGGTCGACGCCCAGCAAGGGCCGTCGCCTCAGCACCGCGTCCAGGCACCTGGAAAAGCGGGAGAACCCTCTGGGCTACGCTCGTTTCAGCTCGCCGCCGATATCCGGTAAAGCCGCCAGTCAGTTTCGTTATCACTGGTGTCGTGGAAGGTTTCGACCAGCTTGCCGATGCCCTTCCCTGTCGCATAGGCGCCCGGGTAGGCTCGGTTGACGGCGTCGAGAGTGCCCTCGACAGTGTCTTCCGGGATCAGCACGTACTTCACGCCATTGGCGCTCGGGTCGGCGAGGATCTGCTCGAAGTCGGTGTCAGAGGTGATCACATACTGGTCCTGATGCGTCGACGTCATCACGATAACGAAGCCCAGGAAGTCGTCCAGAAGAACGGTGCCAGGCCCCGGATTGAGTGAGTCGACGTAGCGGCTCACGGCGAGGTCCACCCGCTCCCGACTCGACGCCGCCCTCTGAGCTGGGGTCAATGTGCCGAAGTTAACCGTCGCCTCCAGGGCCACGGCCGCGCGCGTATCGAGGGCTGGATCGGTGAGTCCCTGGAAGTTCAAGAGGATAGTGGTGGCCATCGCCACCACGGCCGCCACCGGCAGAATTCGCCCGCACAAATCGCCGCCCCACCGGGCGGCCGCTCGGCGCCAGCTCACTACTTGGTGGTAAACGACCTTCGAGCCGTCGTGGTCGGGGGTTGCCGGCACCGCCTCGGGGCCGCGGCGTTCGCCCACAGCGATCCCGACGGTCACGATCGTGAGCGGAATCGTCACGATGAAGTAGCGCATCTCCTCGTCGACCTTGCCCGTTACGAACGCCGCGGCCATGAATGCGACCACAGCCCCGAGGACGGTCGGCACGGCGAGAGTCGCCCAGTTCCGGTGCCTCACCGCCACCACAACGCAGGCGATGAGCGCGAGCCCCAGGAAGGGTTCCACTCCCATTGCCCAGCGCACGGCGGTGCCGAACATCGTCGCAAGGTGGCCCAGTGAATCCGCCCCGCGGATGCCGCGCGTTTGCAGCTGCACCTGGTTGCCGTATGAGGAGGTGAACTGTTCGAAGAGGGAACCCGTGATCACCCAGCTAATGATCGCCCAGCTGGCGAACGCAGCCAAGAACGGGGCGATGACGACAGTCACGTCGACCAGCGCCTGTCGCAGACGCGCATCGAAGTCACCCCGGGTTGCTCTGAGCGTCGCGATAGCCACGACGACGGTAACCGCGACAGCTGCCGCGGCCGCCTCATAGCGCGTGAGGTATCCCAGAGCCAGGAAGAATCCGGTGGCGGCGAGAGCTCCGACCTGCCGGAATCTCAACCACTCGTACAGCCGTCTGACAACCAGAAGGAGGAAGAAGATGAGCGGCGCCTCGCTCATCGCGTTGGCGGCGTAGAGGATGATCATCGGCTGCAGCGCAAACGCAACTGTCAGTGCCCAGCGCATGCGCCGGCCCACCGCCAGATCGCCGAGGAGTCCCAGCATCTGAACCACAGCTCCGGCCATGAAGATGGCGGAGACGATGTTCCCGGCAAGCGCCCCGGTGACCAGGAACGGCCAGATCGGCTTCAGTGCGACCAGAGGCAGGAGGGCCACAACGGGAAGTGGGCTCCAGACGAAGCCGATGGCGGCAAGGTGCGGGTCGCGGCTGAAGAGCATTCGGTCGGCGATCTCCACACGGGAGACTCCGTCACCACCGAGGAGGTCCGTGGCGCCGCTGAAGGCAATGAAGAGGGCCGCGGCCATGTACAGGCTCAGGAAGAGGCAGAAGCACAGCACGGCAGGAGAGGGGCGTCGCAGCAGTCGCTGCGAGGATCGCGTGGTCACACGAGGACGGAGAAGGGTGGTTGCCTGCATCCTCAGGCTCCTCGCTGCGGGATTGGACGGTCCAGCCCGTGCACGGTCTTGTCCCACGCGAAGGGGGCGATCAGGAGCTGCAGGAGGGCGCGGACCGCCGCCAGTGACATCAGCCCCCAGTACACCGGCATGAGCAGCGCGGCCTTGAGCAACTCGGGCCGGTCGGTGGTTCGGAGAGTCACGAGGCCGCCGTAGTAGCCGATAAAGTTGCCGACGATCAGAGAGAGCATCGCCGGGTAGAAGATGGGGTCAGGGAAGACGCTCTGGATGAACGCCGGGTGGACGGTGAACCAGACCGCGGTCAGGGTCCAGAGGAAGGGGTTGAGCACCGACGTCACTGTCGTGGCGCCAACCAGAAGGTTGAAACCGATGAAGCCGCGCGTGCCCAGCTCGCGCCGGAGCCGAATGGGGTGGCGCATGTGCACCAGCCAACTCTGCGCATATCCCTTGACCCAGCGGGAGCGCTGCTTGACCCAGTTGATGACATCGCTGTTGGCCTCCTCGTACGTGGTGGAGTCGAGGATTGCCGTCCGGTACCCAATCCGGTACAGCCGCACTCCGAGGTCGCAGTCCTCGGTGACGTTGTGGGGATCCCATCCCCCGATCGCCTTGAGCGCGGTGGTCCTGATGTGCATGGACGTGCCGCCCAATGGCACCGGTGTGTGCCCGCGTGCGATGGCTGGGAGCGTGAAGCCGAACCAGGTCAGGTACTCGAGCCGGAACCAGGCGGTGAGCAGGTTCTGCCCCGGGTTGTGGTAGTCGAGCTTGGCCTGGAGGCAGGCCACCCGACGGTCAGCACGGGAGAAGGCCACCACCGCCCGGCGCAGCTGAAGCGGGTCGGGGCGATCCTCCGCGTCGTAGATGGTGACGTAGTCCCCGCGCGCCCAGCTCAGGCCGAAGTTGAGAGCCTTGGGCTTTGTCCTGGGCTGGGCCGGGGGGACCAGCACGACCTCGATGTTGGGGGCGGGCCTTGCCGCCGCCACCGCCGCCCGGGTGGCCTGGTCATCGGCCTCCAGCAGCAGCTTGACGTCGAGGCGGCTGCTCGGATAGTCGAGCTGGGCCAGCGCCTCCAGGGTGGAGGCGATGATCTCCGGCTCGCTGAATGCCGGGACCATGACGGTGTAGCAGGGGAGGGCGTCATCGGGTATCGCCCTCGCCTCCGCGTCACTGATCACGAATCCGGCGGAGGGCGTGAGCAGCCGGCGGAACATGAGGATGTTGCGCACGAGCATTGCCGCATAGATGGCGGTGATCGTGCCGGAGAATGCCAGCCCGACCGCGAGCGGGGCCAAGATTAGACCGAGAACTGTGGCTCCGACCAGGATGCCGAGCACGAGCACCTGACTCCTGGTGAGGACCCTGCTCGCGGAGAGGTCAGGGTGGTGCAGCCGGAGTCCATTCACGCTCTCTCTCAGCGCGTACGCCTCCCGCTCAGCGGGCGTCATCGCTCCCCCTCCCGAGGGTCATGCCGAGCTCGCGACCGCCGACTCATGTCCGGTTGCGGTGATCACGTCACGCGCGAAACTGACCAGCTGGGCTTCGGAGGTCACGGGAGTGCCGTCAGTCGTCTCGTTGAGAACGATGCGCTGGTACCACAGGCCGTGCGACGTCTGCACCGGCCACTCCCAGTAGACGGCCGTCCACCTCTCGATGCCCTGGACCTCGTAGACGATCGTGGAGGCCACCACGCCGCCTCCGAGGCTCGCCGTGGACTGCGTGACCACCGGGAAGTCGTGGAAGTGGTAGCAGTCCTCGACGGTGTAGGTGGCGAAGCTGCCCAGGTCGGAGGTGGAGACGACGTCGAGGGTGACCGGCGTGGCCTGGTCGGAGCTCGACGAGGTCACCGCCGATCCCGGCAGATAGAGGTAGCGGTGCCAGGACGAATCGGATCCGAACTCGAGCTGCGCGAAGGTGTAGGAGCCGATGGTGGCCACCGACCATCCGGGGATGTGGGCATCCGCGACGGTGAAAGCCTCCACACGCGGGGGGCCGAGATCCTGAGCGAGCAGCTGGAACTGGCCCATCTGGAAGTCGGCGACGGCAACCGCCGCCCCCACAACGGTGAGGATCAGGAGGGGGACGCGGGCACGGCGCACGCCGGGGTGGGCCGCGGACCGCCGCGCATCCGCGAGCGCCTTGGGCGCAGGCTCCCGAGCGCTGCGGCCCGGCGGTTCAAGGATGGTGAGATGGAAGCGGGGCAGGACCAGGATCATCACCAGCACACCGAGAGAGAAGAAGATGAGCCCGGCGACCGGGTGGAGGACGTTCATGGCGAACCCCTCGCCCCACAGCCCACCCGCCGCGAAGATGAGCAGGATGCGCACGACGTCCAGGAGCCAGATGAGCGTCATGCCGAGCACGAGCCAGAGGAGCTTGAGGCGTCGCGACCCGCGCACCAGCGCGGCCGCCGCCATGCCCACCAGCAGGAAGCCGAGCACCGAGTTCACCCCCGCGCAGGCGGACGCCACGCTGAGCACGAAGGCGCTGCTCCCGTGGGTGATCTGGAAGAGGGAGCCATCCCCGTAGGGAACCGGCACCGCCAGGGGCACGACCCCGAGGAGGGCGTGGAGCGCTCCCAGAGTGGCGTTGGTGAACTGGTTGAGCCAGCTGTTGAGAAAGAGCGTGTAGAGCGGAGGCCAGGCCAGCAGCAGGAAGGCCACCGGGAGCCGCAGGCGCCAGAGCATGCGGCTCCCGAAGGCGAGCGCGATGGCCCCGGCGACGAAGAGCGGCAGCGAGATAAGGTCGAATCGCCAGAGCCAGAAGAAGGTCGACATCCGTGCCGGGCCGACGGTGACGATCACCACGGCGATCGCCAGCAGCGGCAGGCCCACGATGTAGTCCAGGTAGCGGTCGTGGATGTCCCGCTGCCGCTGGCCGGGAAGGTACAGCAGCCCGGCGATCAGCAGCAGCGAGATCAGCGGCACCAGGCCCAGGTAGGCGAGCGGCGTCTCCTGGCCGAGGCTGGAGAGCAGCGTGCTCAGGGAGAACTGATACGCCACCACCACCAGGGCCGTGACCACCACCGCCCGGACGAGCAACCGGCCGGGCTCACCGCTCGCGGTGGCCCTTCGCCACCAGGGTGCGCTGAACCCGGCCGATCCGGCCCCTTCCATGACTTCCCCTCTCATGTGCACGGTGCCATCGGGATCCGGCGGCACCATGGGATGTGGCTACCTGTGCTCAGACGTCCTGCGTGACGTTCCGCCGGCGGCGGATGGCCACGGTCGCGAAGGCACCGGCAAAGAGCGCGATACCGGCGATCGGCAGTCCGACGGCGAGCGGCGACTCCGGCACGATCACCGGGGTGCACGCCCCGTAGCTGCCGCTCTTGGTCGTGGTGCCCGCCCAACTAATCGCGCCCGTCGAGCCCACGATCTCGATCCGCAGCGACGCGTAGTTCTTTGCCGGAGGCGTCGCTCCGGAGGTGACGAAGTAGGCCGTGGGGATGCCCACGATCTGGTACGGGTAGCTCAGCGTGGTCCGGATCGTGGCGACGATGACCTCCGCGCCGGTCGCGTCCCAGGTGCTGGTCCCCTTCTCCTTCGCGTAGACCTCCAGGGTGATCGTCCCCGTCTGCGAGGCGTCAAGAGTCAGCGTGCCCGACACGTCGTAGTCGAAGCAGTCGTTGTTGACGCTGATGCCGGTGATCGAACAGGCCGCTGCGACCACGGCCGTCGCCGCCATGAGCACCACCGCGCCCAGCGTCCCGAAGACAAACCGGCGTCCCCTCCGGGAACCAGAAGCTCCAGTGCCAGTTTCCCCTCTCATCGAGGTCCCTCCTTAGCTGCCTGGCCCGGCGTGGATGTCACCTCCCATTCCGGAACCACTCCAGAACCCGTCAAGACCACCAGGCTGTTACCGAACTATACCATGGGTTGTTACCTAAGTTAAGCCCGTCAAGCTGGTCATACGCGTGGATCTGTGCCCCAGGCTCCTGGGACTTTTGACCTATTTGGCACGTGCCTTCGGACCATCCCCGATCGTGTCAGGCACCCGATTGCCCTGAACGGGAACTCCTGCACCCCATGTTCCACGTTCAGCCGCGCGGCCAGGCCGCCCCGTTCCGCCGGGCGACCCGGGGCGCGCTCCATGTAGTGGAGGGCGATGCAAGCCGGTCTGTAAGCCG
>PLTL01000359.1 GCA_003164475.1 Candidatus Dormiibacterota bacterium
GGCGCTACCTCTGACCACCTGAACCGACCTCGGTCAGCGCTCCGGTCTTGACGCCTTCTGCCAGCGCACCCAGAACTGCCCAAGAACTGCCGACCGCACTCATGCCGGTCATGCTCACGGGCACGGACAGCTGCCCGCCCCCCGCCACAGGACTCCCCGGCCTCCACTGCCGCTTCTGCAGACGTCCGCCGCTGGTGTCCACGTCCTTAACGAAATTCTGAGGCTAATGGGACTCATCGCCGCATGCGGGGAACTGGCATCCGGCTGCGCCGAGCGCTCCACGTTGAACTTCACTTGCAAGGTCCCCATGGAAGCAAAGAGCAGCAGTGGCACCATCGCTGTCATAGGCAGTTGCAGTGGGCTGCTCGGATCCGAAGTGGCGCATATATCCTTGAAACGGGGGCAGTCGGTCGCGTTCTCCCTACTCCAGAAAGTCGGTCTGGGACCGACCAGCCTGATCAACAGCGATCCATCTGTGCTGGAGCCGATTGCTGGAAGTGGCAGCCTCGCCGTGTTCATCGCCCGCCAGCGCGGGACGGCCAGGGTCGTGGCCGTGTCTGCGGCATGCCGTGCCGACCACGGGATCAAGGATGTTTCGCGGTGCCTAATTGCAATTGTGCGAGTTCCCTAGGTCGGGATGCAGCGCAGCAATACGCGGTCCAATCAGAGGACCGCTTTCCCCGACTGTCAGGCAGTTACCTTTGCGAACCGCTGCACCACAGAAGAAGCACATATTCCAGGCGACTCGTCCTAGACACTGACGATCGCCGCCTTCCGGCGGCGCCGGTGGGGGACTTGCCTCCCCTGCGGGGACCCCAGTCAGTCGATTCCCTCCCACTCGACCGGTACGTCGACCACACGTCCTCGCATGGGACCCGGCAATAGGGGTTGGCCGGCCGGTTGCGGTCACAGGGCCTGAGCGAGCCAGAGCCCTCACGGCGCGGACGGGCGACCAACTCCTCCTCGCACGACTCTCAGAGCCGCGCTGGCCGCGCCAGCCGTGACCGCATCGGGAGCACGGTCCGCCTCCCGGCGGCTGGGGCGGCGCCGGGGGCCTGAATGAGCCGGCAAGGGGAGGCTGCTCTGGTTGGCCTCACCGGGCGTGAGAATCGCCTGTGATGGTCACCTTGACTATCGGGGGTGGGACGGGATGCCCCCGGGCCGGACCGGCCCGGGGGCACGGACGAGCGGGGCGCCCGGCTCAGCTGGGACTGCCCGGCTGCTGCTTCTCGGCGGGCTTGGCAACTGCCTCCAGGGTCGGGCTGGGGGACTCGACCGCCACCTGGATCCGCCTCGGGGCAGGCACTTCCACCCTGGGGATCCGGACAGTGAGAACCCCGTGCTCGAAAGTGGCGGTTATCTCGCTCTCTCGAACCTCCTGGGGCAGGGAGACCTGCCGGAACAGGGAGACCTGCCGGCGCTCGCGGCGCAGATACTCGCCCTTCCACTCGGACTCGGCCTGGTGCTCGCCGCGGATGGTGAGCACTCCATTCTCCGAGACCACCTCGATCTCCTCAGGCTTGAATCCGGGCACCGAAGCCTCGAGCAGAAACTCACCCTCAGTTTGGCGGATGTCCAGGGGCAGGTACGCGGTCGGCGCGCCACTCCTGTCCCCCGCCGCACTCCAGACATCGTTCATCAGCCGGCTGACCTCACTCTGCAGGGTGGTCAGGTCATTCCAAGGGTCCCAACGGTTCATTCTCGTCATCCTCCACGGGGGAACTGCTGCCTAACGGTGGAGCTTCTGCCAACTCCACTCCTTAGGTACCCCCGCCTTGGGGATCCATAAACCTGCCCCCGGCGACAGCCCGGTGGCGGCCCCGAAGTTCTCGAGGAAACGCTTCGGATCGGCCGGGTGTCCGTACAGACGCAGCCGATCTCGGCGGCCGGCGGCAGTGAGGAGCCCCGTGTCATGCCCCAACTCTTCAGCGGCGGCGGCGGCCGACGACGTTCGCAGTCCCCGACCTGCGGAAGAGCTTCACCTCGATCTCGGCATGCGGACATCGGCCGGATGTCTCCCGGAGCAAAATGGGTGGCCGGTCGAGAAGGACGGCACCAACTGCGGATCCAAGCCGGGCACCCTCTCGGGTGAGTGTGGCGCCGGGACCGTCCGGAGGGGAATCCTTGGGGCGGGAGGGGCAAGCCGCCGAGGCCCTGCCGGCACCGGCCAACCGCACCAGCTCGTTCAACCGCCCCCGGGGCCCTGGGGCAAGGCGCGGCCCGCTTGACAGCTCCATCGCTCGGCCTCGGAGCGGGTCCGGTCACCGGGAACCGCCCCGGCCTGCTCGACCCGAAAGATCATGGCTCGAAGCCGGGCATGCCCATGTCCATGCTCCTCGCCGGCCGGCGCGCCGAATGCCGGGCGTGCCACAGCCGCAGCGCTTCCACCACCTCTGCCACTCGGAACCTCCTGCCCGCCATCGGCCCTCCTCTGGGAGCCTCCGGCGCTGCCGGCACTCGCCTGTGGCACCGGCGGCCATTCCACCCCCAAGGTGGGCGTATTGCCTGACCGCCGTCAGCGGAGGCAGTAGGATCCCAATCTGGGAGAAACGCTGTCATTGATGCCTCTCACCGCGAGCAATCTGGTCGATCTGGTTGCCGGCGCAAGTAGTGCCTGGATCAGCGCTGCTGTCGGACTGGCGTTCCACTACCAAAACAGGGCAGACCGGGGTGGCGCAGATGGGAGCCGCGGAACGCCTACCGCGAGGTCGTCGACTCTGCCGACCGCTGCCGCCCGGCATCGTGGGCCGGCATGGGCCCGTGCAGCCGCATCCTGGAGCTGCCCACTCCTCGTTGTGGCCACGGTGGTGCCTTCCGAACAGTCGGAATCGGGCGGGCCCCACGAGCCAAAGTCAAGTCCCGCGGAGTCGTGTAAAGGCGGGCGGACCTCAGGGATGCGCTCATGGCCGTGAACCACGCCCGCCGTGCATGGTGGGCTGAAGTCGGCCGCACCTCGATCGACCTGGCATTCGGGGGCTGCTGTCCAGGGCAGTCCCGACGGAGATCGTCAGGGACTGGAAGCTGGACGAACACGTCCAATCGACGAGCGCGATCTCAACTGCCAACCCTCCTGCGACTCGTATCCCGGCGCTCGACACGATCTACAGCGGATACCTGAAGTGAGGGCCGGGTACAGCGGTCAGGCCAAGCGGCTTTGCAAGAGGTGTGCATCGACCGCTGAGGTCATGCGGCGGCCGCCCGGTCGGCCCGATCGACGTTGATCCCATTCACCAATGTCGCGCTCAGCGCGAGCGAGTCAAGTTGGGGGCCTGTCAGATCGAACATTGGCTGCGACCACCGCGCCTTAACCTGGTCCTTGATCCAGGATCCGATCAGCTCCAGGGCGATCGGCGCGATCGTCTCCTCGTTCCTGGCGTACTCCGATACACGTCCGGTCTCACTGGTTTGAAAGAGGTGGTTCAGTCTTGGCAACACCTGGACCGTCATGCGAGGGTTGTGGCCGTCCCGCAATGCCCCCTCGATCGCGGCCAGGTTCTCCTCGGCGGGTACCTGGAGGTCCCTCTCGCCGTTGATCGCGAGCACCGGACACTTGACTCTCCTCAAGGCCGGCCGGGGGTCGTAGGTGAGGAAGAAACGGAGCCAGGGTGATTGGGCGATCTGGACCTGGGACTCGACGAACGCCGCCGTGTCGGAGGCGGCGTCCTGGTCGGCCGCGGAAAGCCGGGCCAGGCCCTCTCTGATCGTCAGCCGTATCCTGGCTTCGGCCACCTGGGGATCTTTCTCGCTCCGAATGATTTGGAACAGGCGCTTCTGGATGTCACGATTCACCGTGATCTGCTCGTCACTTCTGCCTTCTGCCTTCGCTACCAGGGCGCCTTGCCGAATGAGGATCTCCTCTCCTGGCAGACCAGGGCTGGCCATCAGGACGATATAGGCGACCTCCGAGGACCGGGCGGCGACCATCGGGGCGATGATGCCCCCCTCGCTGTGGCCAATGAGGCCAATCTTCGCCGGGTCGATCTCCGGGCGCGTCTTGAGCAAGGCTACCCCGGCCTCCACGTCGCCGGCCAGGTCCTCGCTCGTGACATTCCTCGTCTGGCCCGTGGAGCCACCGACCCCACGGTCGTCGACGCGCAGGACCCCGATCCCCATGCGCGTCAGGTAGTCGGCCAGCACCAGGAATGGCTTGTGGCCGAAAACCGACTCGTCGCGGTCCTGCGGGCCCGAGCCGGTGATCAGGAGCGCGGCAGGGAACAATCCCTGCCCCGTAGGGATCGTCAACGTGCCGGCGAGCGTGGCGCCGCCAGCCCTGTCCTGGTAACGGACCTCCTCCGCCCGATACGGATAGGGCTCTTGCGGTTCCTGCGGCCGCCGGAGCTCGCTCGCCCTCTCCCGCCACCTGAGAATCAGAGGGAGTGACGTCCCCGCCTGCGTGAAGTCGCCGACGATCGTTGCCCCCACGTCGTCCCTCGTGCCCTCGAACATGGCCGACAGCGTCTTCATCTCGAACCTCGTGACTCCGCCGTCACCTAGCTCGATCGCGCCGACCTTGAGGTCCATGGCACCTTGATCCGGACTGTCGACCGTGGCACTCAGTGAGCCATCGCTCTCTTGGCTCACCCGCAGGACGAGCCGCAGCTCCACCCCGCCCACCTCGAGCTTCCCCTCCCAAACGCCTTCGATAGGTCTCGGTCCGTCAGGCACCGGTCACGCTGCGCTCCCTGCGGGATTGCCGACGTACGTCAGGCGGCGTGGCGCCATCACGGGGCGCTCCGGTGGTCCTCGCGTCCGACGCTGGTGTCGACGACGAAGGCCGCACCAGCGGATCTGGGCTACTGGCAGTGCCTTGTGGGCCAGGGCCAGCTCGGCGCTCCGACCGCCGGAGTCCTCGGTCTTCCTGGCCCGCCCCCGGGCCGTGGCCGAGGTCCTCGGCGCCAGGGATAAGGATCGTTCTGAGGATCCGGCGGCGCCGACCTGGCGTTGGGGGCTTGGTCATGTAGGACTGGACGACAGCGGAGAGTTCGCGGAGAAACGCCACGTATTCGAGTTCGCTGAGCCACATTGCTGCCATGCGGTAGCCGACACCGTCGCGGGCGAGGTCCGAGCCCCCTCGGGCCAGATAGCGATCGAAGTCTCCGAGCAGGCCAGCGGTGAAAGCCATGAAGGCTTGACGGTGGTCGTCCGGAGTCATGCGGGCAACGTCGGCCGCACTAAGCTGCGCCGCCGAGAGGCGGAGCGTGTACGTGCGTTCCAGAGCGCCCCGCACCCGCCGCTCAGCCACGATGGCCAGCACTCCGGCATCTACCAACCGGGCCACGTGTCGGTAGAGGCTGGCAAGGGGCACATCCGGTAGCTCGGAGCGAAGGGCCACGGTGGTGAGCGCCCGGTCGCCCAGGAACGCCTCGACGATGCGAAGCCGGACCGGGTGCAGGAGCAGGTCAGCACTTGCCATCCTCGGCAGTATACCCTATTATCTCAGACCTGGGAAGCTTCTCACTAGCAAGAATCTTGGAGGAGGGATCGGTCAGGGCGGAGCTGGTGAGCGAGCGCGCACGGCTGCTGGTTCCTCGGGGAGCAATCGAGGGGGCGGCCATTGACGGCAAGCTGCGAAGTCCCGTTGACCCCGCGAGGGACCCCAAGGTATCCCAAGACGGACTGGCAGCTGTTCACGGCATCGGGTCCCGAGTTCACGGGTCGGTGCCATCCTGGTGGCCATCGGCCGCTGCCCCGGGGGTGACAGCCCGCCCATACCCGGGGTGGGGTTCACGCGTGTCAGCGTGGCCGACCGACTCGTCCCCCCCGCCGCGCCGTGATGAGGCCTCCGAATACTCCACCGGGCACACCAGATGGTGTGGACCGAATGGAGACGCGATTTGGAGGCGACCGGGGGGACCGCGAGGCCTGGAACGAGCGAGATGGAGCCGACTAACTGGTATGGCCGGCCACGCGGAGTTGGTTCCTCGTCGAGGACGTCCGGAAGCGGACTGCGGGCCCGGCGCTGGACCCGACATGGGGCAGGGGATGCAACGCCGTGTGGCTGGCCTCCCGGAAGTGGCAGGTCGTAGGCGTGGACTTCTCACCGGACGGGTTGGGCAAGGGGCAGCGCATGGCGGACGCCCCAGGCGTCGATGTAAAGTGGGTGGAGGCGGACCTCGTGTCGGGGATCCCTCCTTGCAACGCCATCGACCTGGTAGTGGCGATGCACCTGCAGGTGCCCATTGACCAGCGCCGAGCCGCGCTCGTCCACGCCGCCGCGCCCCTGGGCCCAGGCGGGGTGCTGCTGGTCGTTGGACACGATGCCACCAATCCGGTCGAAAGCTTGCACATCGAACGAACCGAGCGCGTGCGGCGGTCGCCCTCGATGCCTGGGTCCGCGCCGTCCGGCCCGCCTGATGGTCCGGTCGGTGGGGACTGGGTGCGACCTCAGCCCCGCGGCGCCACCGCGTCCCCGACTGCGGTGAGCCGTTCAGCGGCTTCGGCCGCCAGCTCGGCCAGCTCCGGTCCAGGCATCAGCATCCGGGGATCCGCGATCGACGCTCGAGTGCCTTCCCGTTTGGCCTCGAGAACGACGTCACAGGGGAGCAGTAGGCTGGCCGACGGGTCGAGTTCCAGTGCACGGTGAGCGAGACCGGGATTGCAGGCACCCAGGATCTTGAGCGGTGGCCGGTCGACACCGAGCCTCGCTTTGGAGGTGGCGACAACATCGATCTCGGTCAGGACCCCGAACCCCTGGTCAGCGAGTGCCTGGCGCACTACAGCCTCGGCGGGGCCGATTGGGATGCCGGCGGGTACTCCGGTCGCGTGCATCTTGAGCACCTCCGCCGGTCGGACGGAAGGTTCAGGCTAGCTTCATCAACATCCGCTGCACGCCGTCGATGGCGTAGCCCTCAGCCTCGGCCTCGGCGGGATGCTCGACGCAGTAGGTCAGCCCGGCGGCCACCAAACGAAGTCCGGCCTGTTCGAGCGCCTTGGTGGCCGCCGACAGTTGGGTCACGACATCGCGGCAGTCGCGCCCCTCGTCGAGCATCCGCTCGACCGCCTGGACCTGACCCGCCGCGCGGTGCAGCCGCCTGCGGACATCGTCGACAACTTCATCGGGCAGTCGCATCGTCGCTCCCTCCCTCTCCTTGGGTCACGCCGAAACGGGGCCGTGGTCAGGCCCCAGCTCGAATTGCCACAGCTCGGCCAGCGGCAACCCAGTGCCACCTACCTTGGCCGCCACGATCTCGACGGAGTTCGCCGGGCAAGGCGTCTCCCTTTGGGTCGCCCAGCGGACGAAGCGCCCTTCGTCGAACGACAGCGTCTCGAGCGTCCGGCATAGCTCCCCCAGTCCGGCGGCCAATTCAGCGGCGAAGAGCTGGCGGCACATCGATGGACTCCTTCGGTCACAGCGGTGGCATTGGCCATCTCGGCCGGATCGATAAGTACCCCGGAGGGTATATTCCCTCTGCCCATGATACGTGAAGGGGTATCCGGTGGTGGGGTGAAAGGAGCATTGGAGGGCCGCCATGGGCGGGTCGCAGAGGATGTTGGGTGGGACCCGGGGCGGGGGCCGGCAGGAGGCGCACGCTGCCTTTCGGGCTGGGGTGCAGCTGCTCGATGTCCGGGAACCGTCCGAGGGCGGCCCGGTCAATGCCCTTGGCGCACGCCACGCCCCCGTTGGGCATCTCCGAGGGCCGGCTTGGGCTGTCTGCCGTGCCGGGAACCGCTCGGCGAGGGTGACTCTCAGCCTCATCCGGCCCGGACCAGAGGCCGTGAGCCTGAATGGGGACATGCGAATGCGAGAGGCAGCCGGCCTGCCGCGGCAACCGGAAATGCGCAGCCGGGCACGGTGGCGGGAGACTGCCCGTCACCCTTCCCCCGGCGCTGGTCCCCGGGGGCGCCTGGTGCCGTCAGTGGCAGCGGCTCGATCCTGACCGCACCTGCCCCGGTGTACTTCGTCGGCAACAACCCGCCAAGCCGGGTGCCGGCGCAACCGCTGACGCGGTGGCCCTCCGGTGTCCTGGCCGGGCTGGCAGGAGCACGCTCACCTGGGTGAGGACGAGACCGCCCAGATCGTCTATGGACACGCCCCAGAGGCCACCCAGGACGCCGTCGAGCGGCTGCGAGAGAAGTTGCGGAAGTACCCAGTGCGGGAAGCTGCGCGGGAAGCGGGGATGACGACGCGAACTATCCAGAAGGTCCGCAACGGGACTACGGGAGTCCGGCCGAGCACGCTGGCCCGCATCCACAAGGCGGTCGAGCGTCTCTCTGTCGTCACGAGCGTGAGGTGGCTCCGCCCGCAGGCACCTACACGCCGTGGGTCAAGGCCCCGACGTCCTTATCGATAGGGTGGCCGAGACTACGGCGGCGGCGGAGCCAGGTCACCGTACGCGATACTAAAGCCGTCCGAGTTCAACACGGACGGGGTCGAGACCTGCACGGAGTCTTGGACCATGACCCATTCAGTCAAGACGTTCTGGGGTCCGCTGAGCCCCAGGCTGCCAAATGTGGTCGGCGTGTAGTCCGCAAGTACGACAATGTAGCCATCTACCTCGGGGGCTTCGACAATCCACTCCGCTGAGGTGGCGGGCCCGGTGTACGTCTGCTCGGTACTGAAGGTCCCTCCGGTCGTGTCATCGGTCAGCGAGATTCCCCAGAGAGTCCCGCTGAGTTGGTCGATGGCCACGGTGACGTCGTCTCCGGGGTTGACCGTCACCGTCGTGATATTGGTCTGAGAGGCCGGAAGGATTTCCCACCAGGGCTGAATGTAGAAGTAGTCATCATCGGCAGGATCTGGGTATTCTTCAATCCCGGCTTGGATCAGATCGGAGTTCGCGACCCCGTCGATCCCGACCCATTCTGACATGATGGTCCCTTCCTGCCCCGTGTACAAGCTGGGAACTACGAACGTCCCGTTCACTTCCGAGTAGGAGCCGCTCTGTAACGCGTACCCTGACCAGTTCTGACTGGAGACCGTGCCTGGGAGAGCCACGTAAACGGTGATTAAAAGCGGCGCCGTTGCTGTCTCGGCGGTGGGCGTGGTCGAGTCCGCCACCTCGACGGTGAAGCTGCAGGTGGTCGCAGTCGTGGGCGTGCCAGAGATCACTCCACTGGGCGAGAGGCTCAGCCCTGAGGGCAGCGAGCCCGAGACGACCTCCCATGAGTAGGTAGGTGTCCCACCGTAGGCGGTGAGGGTGGTCGAGTAGCTGTCGCCCACCGTTGCAGAGGGAAGAGACGATGTGAGCACGACGACCGGAGTGGGTGCCTCAGGCGCAAAGTAGCCGAAGGCGTCAATGACCAAGTCTGACCTACCAGCGTCGTTGAAGATGTCCATCGCCCCGGTGCCGCTGAGCGTCGCCACGGTCAGATTGGGAACCGTCTGCCCGGGACCCCAGTTCAAATCGGACGCCAGCGGTCTAGTTCCCCCAGGGTAGACCGTGAAGTAGCTGGGGGCGGTCGTATCGGTCGCGGTCACGTTGGTCACCACCGCGTTCGCATTGGAGGCGATGCCGTCGACTCCGGCCATCGCCTCGGTGAGCGTCGCGCCAGGCCCCAACGTCTGGCCGGTCTGTCTGGTGTCAAGCACGCGGACCGGACTGATGGGGCTGAACAAGCTGGCAGTCGTGGGGGTCACAGTGCCATCAGTGAAGTACCCGTCCACGTCGACCACCACGTCGGTCTTGCCGAGGTCGTTGTAGATCGAGATCTCGCCGGTCGAGCTGACCGGGACCACCACACGGTTGGGGACCGTGTCACCGCCTATCCAGTTGAGGTTCGAGGCAAGCGGCTGCGTCTCACCCTGTGGGTACACGGTGAGGTAACTGGCAGAGGTGGTATCAGTAACGGTGACATTCAGAAGCGCGGCAGTGACCCCAGAGGCGGGCACACCACCCGCACCTGTCACCTGGACATTGAGGGTGCTCCCCGGGCCCAGGGTCTGACCAGCATTGGGCTCGCCGCTACCGGCCCGGGTGTCGGTGATCCGGCTGGGGGTCAGCGGCACGTAGCTACCGGCGGTGGTACCGGACGGCTCCGGGGCGAAGTATCCCTCCAAGTCGACCACCAAGTCGGCACGGCCCAGATCGTTGTAGAAGGTGACCTGTCCAGCAGAGCCAACCGGGACGATGACCAGGTTGGGGACCGTTTCTCCTGGACCCCAGTTGAGGTTCGAGAGCAGCGGGAGGGTGCCCCCAGCGGGGTAGACGGAGAGGTAGCTGCCGGCGGTCGTATTGGTGACGGTCACGTTGAGAGCCACCGCCGTCGCGGTGGCGGGCACGCTCCCCCCGGTTACGGTCAGGTTCAGGCTGCCGGCCGGATGGAGGGTCTCCCCACTTGTCCTGGTATCCAGCAGCCGGGTTGGGGGTAGAGCGGTGTAGGCCCCGTTCGCAGTCGAGCTGGCAGCTTGGGCCGAGCCGTTCTGATCCAGACCGGACTTGCGAGGAACTGCCGGCTCCGCTGGCGGGTGGTCCTGGAGCAGTTCCGAAAGATCCACTCGGCTTTCAGCGCCGACCCAGTGGCTCCCGGTCGTGCTGGTTGTCACTCCGGTTGACACCGAGGAACCCCGTACGCTGACCGGGCGTGAAGCCGCCACGGCGGGGGTAGCCCCCCATGCGAAGCCGGCGCAGAGGAGAGACCCCGCGCAGACCAAGGCCAGTCGGGAACCCAGCGATCGCGAGTCGAGCATCTGCCGCCCTCCAACCTTACGACCCGGCATTATCCTCCGCCTCTCGGCTGTTCCGGCTCACCGGCTATGTGAACCTGGCCGCTAGAGTCTGCCCTTAAGACGAGGCTTTCGTACCGAGGTTGGCCGCATAGTCATAGCCACACTTTCGGCACCGAGTCTGCCCTTTACGGACGTCCTCTCCGCACTGCGGGCAGGTGCGGCCTCTCTTGCGGCTCATAAACCAGATCACACGCAAGATGAGCAACACGACCAGCCAGAACACAAAGATCAGGTCACCCCAATCCCGACTCCGACGGTCGTAGCAGCGTCAGAGGTGCTGAGCGACAGATTGCCACTCCACTCCACATGACTGGTGCTTGCTGTGCCCGTACCGATCCAGACCGCACAAAGGATGGTCCAGGCCCAGACTGTCCACGTCATCTTCCGCCAATGGTGCACTACCGTGAACCTCCTGCTTCGTGGCGCACCCCACGACGATCGGTTAAGAGATGGCCCGGTCGGCTGTCCAGCGTCCAAGCCAGCCTCGCGGTCACTTCGGTACCGCGGTGAACCGCCCCGGGAAAGCTGGACACTCCATTCGTTGAGGGGATGGAGGGATGGAAAGCCCGAAAAGCAAGATAGCGTCGTCCTAAACCCAGGGAGTCAAACCATTGACCCCACGGGCCTTGCAGCCGCAGCCTGACACACGCCACTGCCCTTACGGCCATCAGCAAGCCAGTAGGGCCTGAACCTTTTCCACCGCCCTTCCCGGACCGTCTTCCATTCGCATCTTCGCGCCGACGGCCGACGCCCGCTCTCGCATCTCTGACGCACGCGCGGCTGCGATCGCGCTAGACAAACCCGCGGCCGTGAGGCGCCGGACGCTCACGCTGACGGGCGCTATGCCTTGTCGGCGTAACTGGTCGGCCCAGAAGAACTGATCTGCCGCGAAAGGCATGACGACCGACGGCACACCGGCCCGAGCGGCCGAGTGCGTGGTGCCAGACCCACCGTGGTGAATCACCATGGACGTTTGGGGAAACAGCCAATCGTGTGGTGTGTCGCCAATGACACAGAAGTTCGGTGGCAGGTTCAGTGAATCCGTGCCACTCCAGCCCGGATAGAAGAGGGCTCGCTGCCCCCCTACGGCAGCAACCACGACTTCGAGTACAGCGCGCTGATCGAAGCCCACCATGCTGCCGAATCCCACATAGATCGGCGCGTCACCCGCAGCAAGAAAGTCTTGTAGTGATCCGGGGGCACCCCACTCATGCACTGGGCGCACCCACTGTCCACACATCCACACGTTGTTCGGCCAATCCACTGGCGTCGGCAACAGCGTCGGCGAGATCCCATACAGCATCGGATGACCAGACCAGAGCTTATGCCCAGATGGCAGCCCCACATTCGCCCGCGCCGCGTTGGTTGCATTGCGGAAAGCGCGCCACAGAGCTTCGGCGACGAGACGATAGCTGAAACGGTTGAGCCATCGGGGCATCGACCGAGGACCTAGGAATGGCGATGGAAACGCGGAGGTTGGAGTAAGCGGGATCATGCCCGCGCCGATGACGGGAAGGCCCAGCTTCTCGGCCGCCGAGAAACCGATGAACGCGGCGAGTCCCCCAACGATCAGCCCATCGCCGCCTGCCGCGGCCTCAAGCACCTGGCGCATCCAGGCGTCAGCGTTCTCGTTGCCGATACGTGCGAGGGTCTGGGCCGTAGCGTTCAGATTGTTCTTACCCGCGACGACAGACGAGAGGCCGGCGCTCGGTTGCAATGCTCCGTGAATATCTCCCGCCAGCGCCGCGTATGGGACACCAAGATCGCGAGCATCGCCTAACGTGCCGCCGTCGGCCAGCAAAGTCACTTCGTGACCAGCGTCCATCAAGGCGCGACAGAGTGCTGCCATCGGCCGAGTGTCCCCCTTGGTGCCGTAGGTCATGGCTACAAGCTTCATGGATTCCTCCCACGCCTCTGCACCGTGGCGGCCGACAGAACGGCTCCGATGATGCACCGTTCCACAGCCCCGCTGCTCTTCTTACCGCCGGCCGGCCTGCCTCCGAGATTGACGTCCTGTAGCACCGGCGGGGCACACAGAAGTTCGATGGCCTATGAGATACCTCGGTGAGTCCTCTTGTCACCTGGTTGTCCTTTGGCGGTCAGCTGCCGCGGGGCCCTCACGCTCGCCCCAACCCCCGTTCCCGGGCGGTACCGTCGGCCCGATGTTCCATGCTCCCGCCACCCCTCATCTACTCAAGGGGCCCCCCTCAGGTTGTTCTCCACGCAAGGTTGCGGGTGCGTGCAGCTCGACCTTGCGGGCGGAGCGGACAGGGCAGTCCGGGGAGGTCCCTGCGCCGAGCCTCGAAGCCGGTTCCAGACCGGGGGTCCGGGGCAGTAATCGTGGCGGGTGACACGCTGGTCCCCTGACCAGCTCACGGCCCACTGGTCCGCCTGAGTCGAGACCAGCACCCTGGTGGTGGTCTCCGCCTCGGGTTCCACCCATTCGACCACCTCCCCTCACAGCTCCGAGCCCTTGGTCCATACTCGCGTCCGGCGCACTGCCAGCTGAACTCCTGCCGATCTCGATTAGTGACATGCAGAGATCGTAGGAGTCGTCGGTTGTGCCGTTCTCGGGTACCCCCGCAACCCACCTGCGCATATGGCAGCGAGCTCATAATGTGCAGATGGCATCTCTCAAGTACTCCGAGTCGATCGTGATCGCCTGTCCCGCCGAGCTGCTCTACGACATGATCTCTGACGTTACTCGTATGGGCGAATGGAGCCCCGTCTGCAAGGCCTGTTGGTGGGACGCCGGTGGTGCTCCCCGAGTTGGCGCTTGGTTCACCGGGCGCAATGAAACGTCAGAACGGACTTGGGAGACACGCTCCCAGGTCGTGGAGGCGGAGCCAGGCCGAGAGTTCGCGTTTGTGGTAGGTGGCTCGTGGATTCGGTGGGGCTACACCTTCACTCCCGTGGGAGAGGGGACTGAGGTCACTGAGTCATGGGAGTTCCTCCCGGATGGAATTGCAAGGTTCGAGGAACGATTCGGCGACCAGGCTCTGGCGCAGATTGCCGAGCGAACCGAGGCTGCCCACCAGGGAATCGCGGCGACTCTTGCAGCGCTCAAGAGGGTCGCAGAGTTGGAGTGAGCCCGATTGCATGACTCGGGAGGGTACCTTCCACTCGGCCTTAGGTGGCACCAGTCACGCCATGTGTGATAGCAGCGTCGGGGGTGGGAGTCCGCGCGATATCCCGCAGCTTGGACTGCGATCCGTCCACGGTCAGCCGCGTCTTGGCCGAGCCACAACCCGGGCAGGCCCAAGCCCCGCCACCGCACGCCTCGAAGCCGGTCCGCCGAGCCCCGGCTGAGCGAGGTCAGCTGGCCGAGGTACCAGTTTTTCAGAAACAAGCTCCCGTAGAAGGGGGCCGAACCGCGAAGCACGATCAGCCCGCCCCACCTGCTCGCGATGACTATCCGAGCGATCTCATCACCGCTGCAGCTCAAGATCCACCCGGTGTAGGCCCTGCCTGGCAGTACATGGCGCCGCAGCTCGACGCCGGCTACGACGTGGCCGCTCAGATGCGCCGGATGACGGACGATCTGGCTTTCTCCGCTCAGATGCGCCGAATCAAGGACGAGCACGCTCAGCGAATTGCTGAGAGTGCGCCGGTGATCGCGGCGGCCGAGGCCAGGACCGCAGCCCACGAGGCGGCGATCGCGAAGATCAAGGCCGAAGGGAAGGCGCGAGAGGCCGAGAGCTTGAAGCAGCAGAGGGTGTCGATGGAGACGGGCCAGGCAGCGGCGGCGGCGATGTGGTCCGACTACGACGAACGTGTGAAGCGTCGCCTGGCGGAGCCCGACACCTTCCTGGCGCAAGTATCCGCCCTTCAGGCTGAGACTATCGAGTTTCAGCGAGAACTCAGGAGCGGGCAGGTCGCGGCCGCTGCCCCCAGCATCGAGGAAGGTCGGAAACGTCGCCACCTAGCCGACGCCGGCTGGAAGATGACCACCGACTGGATAGAGAAGGGGCGGGTGACACGGCCGGCTGACTGGCCCGTCGCGATCTCGGCCGGGGTCGGGGAATCAAGGTTTCTGGATTCGGGCGACGATCGGGAAGCCGACCCGGCCGCCAGCCGCGGCCCCCTGATCGAGGTGCTGCACCCGGGAACCAACGAGCCTGATAGGTCCGGCACTGGAGCACCTGACACGACCGGCACGGCGGTCGAGCAGGCCGAGAACGAGCAAGTGAACACCGTAGAGCCGGCGGCCCCGAGGCGCACGATCGGAATGGCCGACCTCGAGTCGGCTACCGTCAGCCGCCAAGCCGCAGAGCTGGCCGGGCTGGCACCGTGCTTGGCGAAGGAGCTGGCAAAGCGCGGATAACAGCTCGACGCCGCCACCAAGGTTACCGAGCCCGAGGCGGCGGCAAAGCCGGAGCGAGTGGTGAAAGCAAGTTTAGTCTGGTGGGCGAAAGAATGACTTGCCTCACTGTGTCGGTGGTGGTCCGGGCTCTGGCCAACGGTCGGCACCTCAGCGTCGGAGACGCGGTGATCGTCAACCATGAGGAGACGGCGATTATTGGCTAGGGACCGTGGGAAGGCTCAGGCCCGACACTCTCGATACCGGGAGCGGCATCGAGAGTAGATTCGCGCCCGCGCCGTGGTATGGAAGGCCGCCCACCAGGAGCAGCAGCGGGTCCACTTCCGCGACTGGTATTTGGCAAACCGTGAGGAGTACCTAGCCCGCAATGAGGCCAACCGCGTCGCCCACGCAGAGGAGATCCGCCAATAGCGAGCCACGTACCGAGCAGCCCACATGGCCGACAAGAGCGCGTACGACCGCACCCATAGCCAGATCAACCACGGCGAGCGGCTAGCCTGCATCGCCGAGTGGAAGCGCGCCAACCCTGAGAAGGCCGCGGCCCAAGGGCAGGAGCGCCGCGCCCGGATGGCGGGGGTCGAGTCGTAGCGGATCGACCAGCGAGCGATCTACGAGCGAGACCACTGGCGCTGCCATCTTTGCGCTGGGGACGACAATGCGGCCGCCTTGCAGTCAGGTAGCTCTATGACCAGCTTGCCGGAGTCGTCCATTCGGGAGAACGGAGCACCGCGGCGCTCGAGGCGGCCCTCAGCCCGACTTTGACAGCCGGA
>PLTL01000358.1 GCA_003164475.1 Candidatus Dormiibacterota bacterium
GGTCGTTGTCCACCGTCTTGGGGACACCGACCACAGGCAGTCCACGCTCCGCCAGTGCCGCGGCCACTGACAGCGTGTCATCCCCCCCCATCGCCACCAGCGCATCGATGCCAAGGCGGCCGAGATTGGTAGCGACGACTTCCATCGCACCGTCTTCTGCCAGGGGGTTGGCCCGCGAGGTACCCAGGATCGTGCCCCCCCGCGTCAGGATCCCCGACACGTCTGCAGGGCGCAGCGGGCTGGCGTCGCCGACCTCGAGCAGGCCTGCCCACCCGTTCCGCACCCCCAGCACGTCGGCCCCGGCGGCGAAAGCGCNNCACCAGTCAGGATCCCAATCTGCACAGGCCCATCCTCTCTTGTAAACCGGATGCTCCTTCGAGCATAGCGGGTGCGACTCATCCCAGCGTAGCGCAGCTTCCCGACCCTCGACACTCGACCGGACCCGGGATGTCGCCGAGGCGCTGGGGGAGATTCCCAGCCCACTTGGCAGAGCCCCGGCGGCGAAACGATCGGGTCCCGGGCGCCGTGTTCCGGCAGACCCGCGGGGGCCAGGTGACCCGTATCTGCTCCGACGCGGACCAAGGCCCACAGCCTCTTGGGGAGCGGCCGTTGGGCGGCCGCAAGGTGCTGGACCCCCTGACGCCCGGCATCGGCGACCCGCGGCACCAGCGGGGCCCCAGAGCCAAGCGAAGGCAGCCGCGTCCGGCTCCTCCTTGGGCAGGGCACGGTATTCTTGGTCACGGGGTCCTCGGTCGCAGGGGAGCCCAGTCTGGATCCACCAGGGCGGCGCCCCAACTTCAAGGAGGTAGGCTTCTTGGCTCAAGCACCGCGCCCCNNCCCCACGTCGCCATCATCGCCCACGACGGAAAGAAGGCCGATGTGGTCGCATTTGCCACCTACAATCGCGGGCGGCTCAAGGCCTGCTATCTCCTGGCCACCAGTACGACCGGCCATCTTCTCCACGACAAGGTCGGCCTCGACGTTCACTGTCTCAAGTCAGGGCCTCTCGGAGGTGACGCCCAGATGGCGTCCCGCGTGGTGGAGGGCGAGGTGGACGCGGTTATCTTCATCGTTGACCCCCTGGGCAAGCACCCTCACGATCCCGACATCCAGACCCTGTTGCGTATCTGCAACGTTCATGACGTGCCCCTGGCCACCAACATCGCCACCGCTGACATCCTCATGGGCTCTGAGTTGCTCTGGGAGAAGGCGAGCGTGAGGGCCAGCATCAGACGCAATCGTCGGCTCAGTGGGCCGATCTCGGAGAGTTCCGAGCCGGCGCCCAGCGACTGACTCCAGCAGGCAGAGCGCACCGGGAGGCCGGTGGCCGTCGAGGAGGACAGGCCCCAGCCCAGGAGGCGCGGACAGAGGACTACCGATCGAGCCCTTCCGGCTCCATCCCCGAGATGGGCGTCGGTGCGCTGGCGCAGCACGCCGCCCGGCGCTCAGGAGCTGCCCCTCCCGACCGCGCTGAAGTCCACTCCGAGGTCACGCTCCGACCCTGACGGCAGCCTGCCAAGCCCGGTCGAGGCGATCAGGTAGAACGGTCCGACGCCAGCCGTCACGACGAGGACGGGAGTAGGGGCGGCCGCCTGGACCTCAACGGGTGCTGCCGAGCGCCGCTGCCACCGCTTCGGGATCCTCGCAGCCAACGATCAGCTGGTCGTAGTCCGCTCCCTCCAGGCTCACCCGGACGCCGCGGGGCATGTCGTGATGGACCACCGCGAACGTCTTCACGCCCTTGCCATAGAAGGTCCCGACGGCGGCCATCCCCGGCACCGCCATACCCGGGGCGCGCAGCCCGTGCACGGCCGCAAGCGCCTTCTCCAGCACCTCAACACTTCGCACCGCCGCAGCCGGGACCCGCACCTCGCCGTGGACCGCCTCGACCTTCTCCACCGCCCGCAGGCGCACCACCAGCTCGTCGCCCTCGATCACCAACTCGGCCATCCACATCCTCCGCGTACTGATCCTATGTGTGGGAATGTTAGCAAGAGTGGGAGCTGCGCGCAATTCTGCGCGCCGACCTCCTCCGTCCGGCAGCCGCGCAACTTGGCCCGGCCGAAGCCGCGGCTATGAGCCCCGACGAACACCACCAGGCGCTTACGGCCCTCGTCGCCGGCCTGCTCGGTGACGTCGATGACCACCTTGCCCGAGGCAAGCCCCAGGTGGACCGCGACCGCGTCGCCCACCGCATGGCGGGAACGTGGGTCACCGACGCCGAGTTCGGCGATCTGCTCCGCGACCCGGCCGCCTTCCTCCAGCCCCGTCAAGCCGGCCGCCGGGCGAGGCCGCAGACGTCGACTCGTCGACACCATCCTCCGGCCCGGGTCCAACGATGAGTCTGGCGCAGACGACGCCGCTCAAGCAGTGAGCGTTGGGGAGCCGCCCGGGAAGCATCAGGTAGCCGCAGGGGGCTGGGGCGGAAGGGCGCCGGGCGACCGACGGTGAGACAATCCGGCAATGCCTTGGGGGGACCACAGAGCCGTCGCGGTGTCGGGAGCATTCGTGTTGTCAGCCACGTTGCTGGCCGGCTGCTCTGGAGGGCAGACGGTGCAACCGACCCCGCTTTCAGGCCACCGGACTGCCGTCCCCAGCGCGGTGCCGACACCGACACCGACCACCTCCTCTCCACCTGGAGAGGAGCCACACGTCATGGTCGTCATGTACGAGGGGGAGAGCGGCGACCCCCTCGGCAACTCTGCGGCCCCGTACATAAACCGCCTGGCTCGTGCCTACGCCTACGATGTCGACTGGTACGGGGTGAGCCACCCCAGCCTGCCGAACTACCTGGCGGTCACGTCGGGGGGATACTGGGGTTGCCGTTCTGACGCCTGCGCGCTGGACTCCTACACCGAGAACAACCTGGGGAACCAGCTCGACCGAGCTGACATACCCTGGGGCGCCTACATGGAGTCCATGCCTTCGGACTGCTATGCCCGGTCAACCTCCGGCGAGTACGCCGCCAAACATGACCCGTTTGTCTACTACCGGGACATCCACAGCGCCTGCCCCGACCACGTGCTCCCCTACCCCGGATCGGCGGGGCTGCTGTCGGCGCTCGACGGGGTCGACGCTCCTGACTTCGTCTGGATCACCCCCAACCTCATGGACGACATGCACAGCGGAACCATGGCTGAGGGCGACGCCTGGCTCCGAGCGAACCTCGCACCGGTATTGACCTCGGGCTGGTTTAGCGATTCTGCGAGCACCGTGATCTTCATGATGGACGAGAACAACCGGCTGCCCTCCCCCGCCGGTGGGCTGATTCCAATGATTGTCATCTCCAGCAAGGCCCGCGGTGTGGGGAAGGTTTCCAGTTACGGCAACGACTACGGCGCACTGCGCTCCATCGAGGAGACCTACGGCCTTCCCCTGCTGGCGGGGGCGGGCAACCCGGCCAACGGCGATCTGCTCAGCCTGTTCGGCTGATTAGGGAGCGTGGTTCGCCGGCACGTCGTCGCCACCCGGGTTCGAGCGCACTGCGACTGAATCCAGAGGTACCAACGCAGGCCGCCGTGTCACTTGCGCTGGGAAGCACGAAGCGGCGCTCGGCACCGGGCTCAGCCTCGACTCCTGCGCAGTCAGGCCGCCGCTGCGTTGGCGATCGTGCCGCGCCTCCGGGGCTGGCCTCCAGTGGCGCGATCGGCCGCCGGCTGACGCGCTGCCGGCATGGGGACAACGTCCCGAGCGTGCCGGCCTAGCCGTCGAGGAAACGCTGGAAGCAGCGGAGCACCGTCCTCCAGCCTTCGTCGCCTCCGTAGCCGGACCGCACCTCGGCGGCCCGGTCTCCGTGCGACTCCCAGCCCCCGTGAACCAGGTCGACCCGCGTGCCGCCTCCCTCGGGGGTGAACGTCGCCGTCCACTCCGTTAGAGCTGCCGGGTTCACGCGCCACCGGACACTGAGTTGGCACGGCGGATCCCACACCAGTACGGTCGCGCAGGCGGCCCGCTGGTCGCCGGCCTGCTCATAGATCTCGCCACCCACGCGACCCTCCACGACCAGCCGCGCCGCGTGCTTCCCTTGGCCCCCCTGGTCCGCCAGGACCGAGTGGGTCTGGAGCGGCCACCAGCGCCCCATCTGCGCCGTGAAGGCCTCCCATGCTCGCTGGCGCGGCACCCGCACGGAAACGGCCTCATGGACCGGTTCGATCGCGCGCGAGCTCACCCGCCCTATACCTCCCGCTCGGTCACCGTGCTGCCGTCGGCGAGCGCGTGAGCCCAAAGCAGGTCGAAGTGGGCGCGGACCTCGGCAACACTCTCGGGAACGACGGGATAGACGCGCCTTTTTCCCTCACCGCGATCGCCAACGAGGCCCGCCCGCTTCAGCACCCGGAGGTGCTGTGATACGTCGGGTCGGCTGACCGGCAAGCCCTTGGCGAGGTCGCCCAGCAATTCGAGTACCAACCGTCGGGTCGGGTCACCGAGAGCGCTCGTGGCCCGTGCGCAGGTGCCCATCCAAGGTAAGTATGGGCTTACCCTCGGACAACCCCCAGCGGATACCCGGCGCGGACCGCGTCACCTGAGCACCCCGCGGCGTCCTGCCCTGGCGCCGGGGCATCCCGGTCCGCCGCTCGCGCAGCCGTCGGTACCCACGCTCGGGTGCCGACGAGAGGACGGCCGGGCCGATATTGAGGCGTGAGCAGGCCAGGAGTCGGTCAGGCAACTCCCGGGACGGCTCGTAGGAAGGGACGGCCCCCGGGCCAGGACAGCACCGTGGCCGCCAATCCCAGGGCTTCACCGAGGATAACGGCCGGATCCTCGCCACGGAGCCACCCTGCCAGCCAGCCGGCGGCGAGGGCGTCTCCGGCTCCGGTCGTGTCGCGGGCAACCGCCGAGGTTGCGGGGAGGCTGATGCGCTCCTGGCCGGAGGCCCACACCGCCCCGCTCTCTCCCCGCTTCAGCACCACCTGCTGGTAGTCCAAGAGCAGGGCATCGAGGGCCTCCTCCCAGCTCCTCGCACCGGTCAGGATGCCAGCCTCCGCCTCGTTGGTGAAGAGGACCGAGGCGCCAGCCGTGAGGGACCGGAATCCACCCCCGCCCAGGCGAGCCAGGGGCGCGAGGGAGCTGGCATCTACCGAGACGGTCATGGACGCCCTCCGCGCCCTTTCCAGCGCGGCCAGTCCCGCCGCCCGGCTCCTCTGGTCCAGCAGCACATATCCGGAGAGATGGAGGTGACGTCCGGGCCGGAACAGGTCCGACCCGAGATGATCGGGCGAGAGCAGGCTGCCTGCACCCCGGCTGGTCAGCATCGAGCGCCGCCCGTCCTGGCCCACCAGCGCCACCACCATCCCGGTGGTGACTCCGTTCAGAATCCGGACCCGAACCTGAACACCACGGGTGGTCAGGTCAGCCAGCTGGATCGATCCCAGCTGATCGTCGCCGACCGTGCCCACCAGCGTGGTGGCGATTCCCAGTCCGGCCAGATGAGCCGCCAGGTTCGCGGCGGAACCTCCACCGGCGAGGGCGATCTCGCAGTCGGTGTCGCTCTCCAGGGCGACAGGACCAGCCCTGTGCACCGCCACGTCGGCCATGATGTCCCCCACCACCACCACCGCCGGGGGCGCCGTCCGGTCCGAGCTCACCTCGGGGGGGAGCTAGACTCGGCCTCGACCAGGGCCCGGGCAATGCGGGCTCCGAGCTCGGCGTTGGCCAGGACCACTAGCCGATTGACCCTCACGCTCTCACCGCCGGTGGAGCGCTCCAGGTGCCTGAGCAGGAAGGGGGTGGTCGCCGGGCCGCGGATCGCCTGGGCTTGGACCGACGCCAGTCCCTCCTCGATCAGGCGATCGTGCCAGGCCGGGTCCAGCTGGTCACCCGGCCCGATCGGGTTGGAGAGAAGGATCCCGCCCCGTCCGCAACCGAGAGCCCAATGGGTCACGGCCACGGCAGCCGCGGCGGCCGGATCGTCCACCGACCAGCTCAGCTCCCAGCCGGAGTCCGATGTCAGGAATCCGGCGAAGTCGTGGCTCCGATAGCCGATGACCGGCACTCCCAGAGTCTCGAGCTGCTCCAGGGTGGCGCCCACGTCGAGCACCGACTTGACCCCTGCGGCCACCACCAGGACCTGTTCCCGGCGCAGCGCCGCCAGGTCGGCGGACACGTCCCAGCTTCGGGCCGCACCGCGATGGACCCCCCCAGGCCCCCGGTGGCCATCACCCTGATCCCGGCCCATGCCGCCAGGGTCACCGTGGCCGCGACCGTGGTGGCGCCGTCACAACCGCGGGCCATCGCCGGCGCCAGGTCGCGATCGGAGAGCTTGGCGACCGACTCCGATCCGGCCAGACGCTCCAGCTCGGCATCGGTGAGGCCGACCGTCGCCACCCCCGCCAGGACCCCGATGGTGGCGGGAATGGCTCCCACAGCGCGGACCACGGCCTCCAATTCCCGGCCAACCTGGAGATTCAGGGGACGGGGAAGTCCATGGGCCAGAAGGGTGGTCTCGAGGGCCACCACCGCCCTCCCCTGTGCGAGCGCGTCGGCAACCTCGGGGTGGATCCGGAGGAGGGACGGGTCGGCCTTGGTCGGCCGGGGCGGCATCCCCCTACGATAAGCCCATGTCCGTCCGGGCCCGTGCCAAGGCCTCGTGACCAAGGATCCACCGTTGAGGACCAGGATCGACTGGGACTCCCTTCGCCGCCAGGCGCAGGAGGTCGCCGCCCGGGCCTACGCGCCGTACTCGGGCCTTGCGGTGGGTGCGGCGGGGGTGGCCGAGGGTGGGCTGGTGGTGACCGGCTGCAACGTCGAGAACGCCTCCTTCGGACTCACCCTCTGCGCCGAGTGCGGAGTGGTGTCGGCCCTGCGGGCAGCCGGGGCGGGCCCACTGGTCGGGCTCTCCGTCTGCACCGCGGACGGCCGCCCCCTCAGCCCATGTGGCCGCTGTCGCCAGCTGCTGCTGGAACACGGTGGGCCGGACCTGCTGTTGGATCAGGGTTCCGACGCAAGTCCCCTGGCTTTGAGCCTGCTGCTGCCGGGAGCCTTCGACAGCGGGGAGCTGGAGCGGCGGCGGGCGCAGTGAGCGCCGGCACGGGTCTCAACGCGGTCGGCCTGATCCGAGCCAAGCGGGAGGGCGTGGAGCTGACTCCGGATCAGCTCCACGCGCTGCTCGGCGCCTACCTCTCGGGTGAGGTGGGCGACGAGCAGATGGCCGCCTTCCTGATGGCCGTCTGCTGGCGGGGAATGAGCGCGCCGGAGCTCTCCGCCTGGACCGGGGCCATGCTCGGGTCGGGCATCCGCCTCGATCTTGCTGCGGCTGGTCGCCCCACCGTGGACAAGCACTCGACGGGCGGGGTCGGGGATAAGGTCTCACTGGTGTTGGTGCCGCTGGTGGCCGCTTGCGGCGCGGCGGTGCCGCAGATGTCGGGGCGGGGCCTGGGGCACACCGGTGGCACCCTGGACAAGCTCGAGGTGATCCCGGGCTGGCAGAGCGAGCTCAGCCCGGAGCGAATCGCGAGGCAGCTCCGGGAGGTGGGCTGCGTGATCTGCGCTGCCGGCCAGGAGTTGGTGCCCGCTGATCGCCGCCTCTATGCGCTCCGGGACGTGACCGCCACCGTGGAGTCGATCCCACTCATCGCCAGCTCGATCATCTCCAAGAAGGTGGCCGAGGGGACCCAGGCCCTGCTGCTCGATGTCAAGGTGGGCTCGGGGGCGTTCATGAAGGACCTGACCGCGGCCCACGCGTTGGCCCGGACCATGATGAATTTGGGCGCCGCCTACGGAGTCCGAACCTCGGCGTGGCTGACCCCGATGGACGAGCCGCTGGGACGGGCCGTGGGCAACGCGGTGGAGCTCAGCGAGGCGATCGAGGCCCTGGAGGGAGGCGGGCCCGAGGACCTGCGCCGCCTGGTGCTGGAGGAGGCTCGGGAGATGCTCAGGCTGGCCCGCATCGAGGCGGACCCGGAGCTGGCACTGCGAGATGGCCGGGCCGCCACGGTCTTCCGGGAGATGGTGCTGGCCCAGGGCGGGGATCCCGACGCACCCCTGCCCCGCGGAGACTCGCTGGCGCTGGTCCGGGCCCCCGCAGGGGGCTTCCTCCAGGGCTTGGACGCCCTGGCAGTGGGCACGGCGGCCTGGAGCCTCGGAGCGGGCCGGTCCCGCCAGGGGGATCCCGTGTCGGCCACTGCGGGCGTGCTCTGCCTGGTCAAGCCGGGGGAGGCGGTTGCGGAGGGTGAGGCGGTTCTGGAGCTGGTCGGAGACAATCGAGCGGGCCTGCCGGCCGCCCTGGCGGCCCTGGAGGGCGCCATCCGCGTCGGCGCCAGCCGGCCGCCCCAGCAGCCGGTGGTGATGTCGCGATACCCAGCCAATTGACCGGTCAGGCCTGGGCCGGGGGAGGCGCTCCAGTTCCGGTGGGTCCATGCCAGGCACTCGACCAACTGGTGAAGTAGCCGACCCATGGCCCCGGCCGAGTTGCGCCCCAGCCTGGGAGCGCCGATCCCACCACGATCCGGCGCTGCGCGCCCGGCGGCCGGGGTCGTGACCCGGGACAGCCGGAGCNNCCGGCGGCCAGGTTGGTGACCAGCGACAGGCCCAGGACCCGGGCCCCCAGATGGTGGGCAGCGATCGCCTCCAGAACCGTGGACATGCCAACCACGTCCGCACCCATCCCAGCCAACATCGAGACCTCTGCCGGGGTCTCGAACTGGGGACCGAGTACGCCGGCGTAGGTCACGTCCCTGATGGACGGGTCGATCTCCCGCAGCCGTCGGCGCAGGCCGAGATCGTAGAGACCACCCATCTCCAGGAAGCGCCCGGCGTGCGGCGGAGGGGGGGGCGGTCCCACCAGGGGAGAGGTCCCGGTCAGGTTCAGCTGGTCGGCGATCATGGTCGGACGGCCTACCGGCAGGTCCGCCCGCAGCGCCCCAGCCGCGTTGGAGAGCACGACCGTGCCCGCCCCAGCCAGCACCGCGGTACGAACGCCGTGGACGACCGTGGCTGCCGGGTACCCCTCATAGAGATGGACTCTTCCTGACAGGACCAGGACCAGCCTTCGCCCCAGCCGGTGGACTCTCACCGCACCGGTGTGCCCGGGGGCGGTTGGCTCCGGGAACCCTGGCAGCGACTCAGCGGCCACCGTCGCTTCCAACTCCCCAAAATGGCTCTCGGCATCGCCCCAGCCGGAGCCCATGACGACCACCGCCGCCGGGGCCTGGGGCAGGCGCCGGCGCAAGGCCAGGGCGGCCGCCCCAGCGAGCTCGTAGGGCTGCGGCGGCGGGCTCACCGATTGACCCCGCCGGGGAGGGCGGGACTCCTACTCACGCTGGTACGGGACCCCATCCGCCCCTGGCGGGCGCACGCGACCGACCAGGCCGGCCACCGCCAGGATCGTCACCACGTAGGGGAACATGAGCAGGAAGGGCGATGGAATGTGGACGTTGAGAACCCCGAAGGTGCTTTGCGCCGAGTCGGCGAAGCCGAACAGGAGCGCTGCCGCCGCCGCCCAGAGCGGCTTCCACCGTCCGAAGATCATCGCCGCGAGGGCGATGAAGCCCAGGCCGGCCGACATGTCGGAGGTGAACTCACCGGTGGAACCGATGGACAGGGCGGCGCCTCCCACGCCTCCGATGGCCGCTCCCAGGATCACGTTCCGGTAGCGGATGAAGTTCACCGCGATCCCCACCGTGTCCGCTGCCCGCGGATGCTCACCCACCGCCCGCACCCGCAGTCCCCAGCGGGTGTGGAAGAGCGCCACCTGAACCACCACCAACAGCACCAGGACCATGTAGAGGAACACGTTCTGGTCGAAGACGATCGGGCCCAGCAAAGGAATCCGGTCCAGCAGTGGAATGGGGAAGTTGCTGAACACCTGGGGGCTGTTGAGCACCGCCTGGTTGGGTGTGAGCACCTGCAGGTCGAGGAAGCTGGTCAAGCCGGTGGCGAAGGTGATGATCACAAAGCCGACGATGATCTGATCCGCCTTGAAGCGCACACAGAGCAAGGCCAGCAACGCCCCCAGGGCGGCTCCACCGACGGCGCCACCGAGGATCCCCAGCCAGAGGTTCGCGGTTACGGACCCGATCATCGCGCCCAGGAAGGCACCCGCCAGGAACTCACCCTCGATGGCCATGTTGATGACCCCGGTCCGCTCGCACAGCAGGCACGCGATGGCCCCGAACATGAGGGGTACCGAATCTATGAGGGTGCTGGCCAGCAGCCCCTCAAAGCTCATCTCGGTACCCCGAGCGGCCCAAACGATCACCGCCAGTCCGATGGCGGTCAGACCGACCGCGAGGAGGGCGTAGGATCGCCGGCCCCGCGGTCGGAGCAAAAGCCACGCCCCCAGCCCGAAACAGAGCGCTTCCAGGACGGCGGTGGTGAGCCTCACCGGTAGGACGACCACGGGAAGCGGTATGGCGGGGGTGGCATTCATGTTCAGCCGGGCCTCGAGCTGGCCGCCCACCGAGAGGGTCAGCCCCCAAGCTGCCAGCAGGGCGAGGAGGAGTAGGAACACTCCCAGCCAGGCCCTGCGCCGGTTGGCTCCGGCCAGCACCGCCGGACCGAAGGCACGCCAGGTGGTGGCGGTCATCCTCCCCACCCCTGAGACAGGAGGCGGAAGCCTCCGCCGCCCACCCGGATGCGGTAGATCGCCCGCACCAGACCGGGAGCGGAGATGAAGAAGACGATGACGGCCTCGATCACCTCGATGAGCTCAAGAGGAACCGAGGTGCTGACCTGCATCTGCAGGCCGCCTGCCTGGAACGCCCCGAAGAGCAGGGCGGCGAGCACCACCCCACCTGGTTTGCCCCGACCCAGCAGGGCGATGATGAAGGCCGTGAAGCCGGTGTCGCCCCCGTAGTTCTGCACCAGCTGCGGGGAGATGCCCAGGATCATCACCGCCCCGGCCAGTCCACAGAGGATCCCGGACAGCACGAACGCCAGGGTGATCGCCCGGGGGATGTCCACCCCCGCCGCCCGGGCCGCATCGTGGCTCCCCCCGACCATCCGGAAGCGGAAGCCGATGGTGGTCCTCGATAGCAGCCAGGCCACCGCCACCGCGGCGGCGGCGGCGATGAGGATGCTGGCGTTGAGCCTGAGCCCGCTCCCCGCCAACAGTGGCAGCATGGCCGAGGCCAGGATGGGCCGGGAGACGGAGTTGGTTCCACCCGGAGGAAGAAAGACCTGCAGGCCCAGGACAAACACCAGGAGATTTAGGGCGACGTAGTTGAGCATGATGGTGACGATCACCTCATGGGCCCCGGTGCGGGCGCGCAGCACTCCCGGGATCCAGCCCGCCACGGCACCCCCGAAACAGCCCGCCAGCAAGGCGAGGGGCATGTGGATCGCCAGCGGCAGGTTCGACATCGTCAGGCCCACCCAACCCGCCATGATCGCCCCCGCGATGATCTGGCTGGGCCCGCCGATGTTGAAGAGCCCGGCCTTGAAGGCCAGCGTGAGAGCGAGGCCCGCGAGGAGCAGGGGGGCGGTGTCGACCAGGGTCTCCGAGAGTGGATTGAAAGCGGTGTTGAAGGCGGCCGCGCTGCCTGTCGTGAAGAAATGGACGTAGGCACTGGGGCTCCCCACAGATCCGGTCAAGAGCGCCCCGTAGGCAGCAGCCACCAGGCTCCAGGACGTCGCGAAGGCACCCCCGGGGTTGGATGGGAATCTGGCCCAAGCCGCGAGTGTCGAGGAGTTGGTGACAATCATCAGGAGGGCGCCGATCACCAAGGCGGAGAAGATGGACAGCACCGTCATGACCAGGGTGTCGGCGCCCACGACCCAGGAGAGCGCACCTCCCGCACCGCGGCGCAGCAGCCCCTTTCGGCCGGACGGCGACGGTTCCGCTGGCTCGGACTGCGCGGCGGGGGGGCTGGTACCGGGCCCCTCCTCGGGAACGGTGTCGGCGGGCTTCATGGCACCGGCTCCAGGCTCGCCTCGCCGCCAACTCCAGCCATCAGGAGCCCGATCTGCTCGCGGGGGGTGTCACTGGTCGCATACCCAGAAATCCTCCCCCGGTACATGACCGCGATCCGATCGCCCAGAGCCAGCACCTCGTCCAACTCCGTCGAGACCACCAGTACCGCCGCCCCTGAGTCTCGGGCCTCGATCAGCCGGCGGTGGATGATCTCGGTGGAACCGACGTCCAGGCCGCGGGTGGGCTGGGAGGCGATCAGCAGCTTGAGGGGACGGGAGAACTCCCTGGCCAGGACCACCTTCTGCTGATTGCCTCCGGATAGCGCTGACACCGGCAGACTGGTGGAAGCGGCGCGGATGTCAAACTCGGCGAACCGGCTCTCAGCGTTGGCCCGGACCGCCCGCGGGCTGAAGCGCAGGCCACGGGCGAAGGGTGGTCGGTCGTACAGATCGAGCATCAGATTCTCAGCCACCGAGAAACCGAGCACCAAGCCCTCGCGCTGGCGATCCTCGGGGATGTAGCCGACCCCGGCCCGCGCCACCTGGTGCGGAGAGCACCCGGTCAGATCGCGCCCCTCAAGACGGATGCGCCCGGACAGGGTGGGGGCCAGGCCGAACAGCGCCCGCGCCAGCTCGGTCTGACCGTTGCCCTGGACCCCGGCGACGGCGAGAATCTCGCCGCCGTGGACGGTCAGGGAGAGGCCGTCGACCGCTTTGCCGCCGCGCTCGTCGGCAACCAGCAGGTCCTCCACCTCGAGGACCGGTGCGGAGGGCCGAGCCGCCGACCTCACCACATTGAACAGGACCTGGCGACCGACCATCATCGATGCCAGCTCCGACTCGCTGGTGGCTTCGGGGGTTGTCATGCCCACCACCCGGCCGGCTCGCATCACCGTGATCCGGTCCACCACGGCCATCACCTCTCCCAGCTTGTGGGTGATGAACACCACCGACTTGCCCGACTCACGCAGCGACCGCATCGCCTGGAACAGCTCATCCGTCTCCTGAGGGGTGAGCGCCGCGGTCGGCTCATCCAGGATCAGCAGGTTCGCCTCGCGCACCAGCGCCTTGACGATCTCAACCCGCTGCTGCACCCCCACCGGCAGGTTCTCCACCACCGCGTCGGGGTCGACGCTGAGACCGAACGCCTCGGCCTGAGCGTGAATGAGAGCCCGCGCCTTGGCCCGGTCGAGGAACCCGCCGAAGCGGCGTACCGGTTCGGCGCCGAGGATCACGTTCTCGGCCACGGTGAAGACGGGTACCAGCATGAAGTGCTGGTGGACCATGCCGATGTGAGCCCTGAGGGCGTCACGGGGACTGCCCAGATGGGCGACCCGGCCATCGATCAGGATCTCACCGGAATCGGCGTGGTAGAGGCCATAGAGGATGTTCATCAAGGTGGTCTTGCCAGCGCCGTTCTCGCCCAGAAGCGCGTGGATCTCGCCCGGCCTGACGGTGAAGTCGACGCCATCCACCGCCACCAGCGGCCCGAATCGCTTGGTCATGCGCCGAAGTTCGACTTCCAACTCACACCCTGACCTGCCAGCAGCGCCCCCGGTGGAGGCGAGCTCCCTGCTGTCCCGAGGTAGGCCGGCCCCCGCGGAGCCCGCGGGAGCCGGCCTACCTCAAGTCGACCGCCTCAGCTAACCGCTGGGTAGTGGGACGGATCGGTCGAAATCTTGCCACTGATGATGCCCTGCTTGATGGTCGTCAGCGCGCTGACCACCTTCGCCGGTATCTTCTTGGCGAAGTCGTGGAAAGGCGACAGGGCAACTCCATCGTTGCGCAGGGTGCCGTTGTAGTTGCCCCCCTTGAAGGTGCCCTTGGCAGCCTCCAGGACAGCGGTCTTGACGGACGCGACGATCCCCTTGGTGACGCTGGTGATGAACATCGAGCAGTACATGGGCGCCGAGACGCAGCCGTCGGTGTCCACCCACTCCATGTAATACGGCGGGCCCGCGGCGTGCACCGCGGCGGCGGCGCCAAGACCGACGGAACCCGCGACCGGGAAGATGATGTCCGCACCGTCATCCATCAGCGTGGTGGCGTCCAGCTTGCCCGCGCTCTGGTCCGTGAAGCTGCCCGTAAAGATGCCTGTATTGGTCTCCGGGTCCCACCCGAGAACCTTCACCTGGGCGTTGTTCTTCTGGTCGTAGTAGCGCACCCCCGCGACGAAACCACTCATGTAGATGGTCACGGTCGGGATGTCCTCGCCGCCAAAGGTCCCCACGACGTGCGACTTGGACATGGCAGCCGCCAGATAACCGCCCAGGAAGGCGTCCTGGTCGGTGTCGTAGTGCAGACCGAGCACGTTGGACAGGGACGGACTGTAGGTGTAGTCCACGATCGCGAACTTCTGACTGGGGTGAGCCTGGGCCGCGTCCTGGGTCGCCGTCGCCATCAGGAAGCCGACGGTGACGATGATGCCGCAGTGGTCGGCCTCGAAGGCCCGGATGTTGGGCACGTAGTCACTGGACGAGGTCGACTGCAGGTACTTCACCTTGATGTTGTGGTCGGCGGCCGCGGCGCTCTGCATACCCTCCCATGAGATGGCGTTGAACGAGCGGTCGTCGATACCCCCGGTGTCGGTCACCATGCAGCCGAGGAATGAAGCCTTGGCCATCTGGGTGGCCCTGGTGGCCGGGCGCCCGGCCACGCCGGCCCCGCAGCCGGCGGCCAGGAGCGCCAGCGTGGCTCCTCCCACCACCACCTTGGCCACGGCTCCGCTTCCGATCCAGCGTCGAGGACGCGGATCACCCCCCGCGTCCGTCGTCCCTTGGTTTGGCATGTCTCCCCTCCTCCCTGTGGCACAGCTCCGCGCAGTGGATGAGTTCCCCTCTCAATTCCCCTGCCCTGGTTACCAATTCAGGGGCGCCAAGGAGACCCCAGACAGGCTGCCGACTGCCGGGCGCCAGTCTAGCACCGGCCCTGCCCGCTCCCCACACCGCGCCTAGGGTCGGTCCCAGAGCCCAGCCCCAACCCCCCCGAGCGGGTGCGCGGCGCCCGGCTTAGGGGTGGCTTGCTGCCCGTCGCCGATCGAGGTCCACGAGCGAGCTGGCCTGGCCGCCCTGGGGAGCCGGGGCCGGCGGAGGCGCTGACCGTCACAGCCGCAGCGGTCCACCCTTGCCCCCCGGGAATCCGGCGGGGCGGGCGAAGGGGACGGCCCGGGGGCCCCACCTGGACAGGACCCCCCGTTCGAGAGCCGTGCCGCCGAGGTCCGTCAGGATGCCGCACGGCACCCGCCAGCTCGCTCCCGAGGCCACCTGGATGAGGTGACCGTCCCTCCGCTCGGCGGCCCCGGGGTGGCTCGCGGGGACGGCGAGCCGTGTTCAGGTCAGGCCCCGCCCGCCCAGGAGGGACGGGGTGCAGGGCTACCGGGTGAGGTGTGACTCAGCCGTACATCAGCGACCCCGGTGTGGTGAGCAACTGACCTGTCTCGAGCCACGTCTTCAGGCCGGATAACATCATCGGCCAGCCGCCATAGAGCTCGGCGTTGGCCCCATCGCGCAACTGGTCGTGGGTCAGGGTCAGCCGGCACGAGTCCCCAACCGGCTCGATCGCCTAGGTGACCCTCGAACTGCCCTCTCCCTTCACCTCGTCGCTCCAAAGGGCGACGAAGCTCTGGGCCAGCCGGCGCGGTCGGTCGACCTCGAGGTTCTCGCCCTCCCCGAGGAGGGTGCCCACCTTCGGGGCGATCATCTCGAAACGCGATCCGGGCGTCCAGTCCGAGGTGACCCGGGCGCCGAAGCTGTACTTGCTCCTGATCTCGGTGTCGACGATCGCCTCCCAGCGGTCCTCGGGAGTCGCGCGAATGTAGATCTCGAACACCTTCTCCACTTCAACCTCCAGCACGTGCTTGAGAACGCTCAGCGCCGCGGTCCCCCGCTCGGTGCCCCTGTCGATCCCCCGGCTCGGAGCGGGCCACCCGAGAGACTGGGCCCGGCCGCGACCCGAGCTTCACCTACCGCTCCGGGATGGATCGCTCGCCTGGCGGCTGGACTGCGCCGCCCAGCTCGGGGCCGGTTCGAAGGGAGAGCCATCGGTCGAACTCGATGGCCACGATCCGTTCACCGGTGACCCCCTCAGCCGCGGCCGAGCAGAGCCAGCAAATGGGGGCCGCCATCACCCGGGGCGAGAGCAAGTTCGAGCGCACCTCAAGGGGGACGTCCTCGGGGATCATCCCCGTCTCGGTGGCGCCACCCGGCAGCAGCATGTTGACGCTGACCCCGGTGCCGGCAAGATCCGCCGCCATGATCTGGGACAGGGACTCCGCACCGGCCCGGGAGGGGCCGTAGGGAACGAAGCCCGGTCGGCGCATGGTTGTGTGATTCATCGAAATGTTGACGATCCTGCCCCGGCCGGCCCGGAGCAGGTGGGGCACGACCTCACCGGCGACGAGGAAGTAGCCGGTGAGGTTGGTCGCGATCACCTCCCGGAAAGCCTTCCGATCGACCTTCCAGAATGGCTGGGGCATGGTGAGGAACTGGGGATTGACGGCGCGCATCCCCAGGCCGGCATTGTTGACCAGGGCCTCGAGGCCACCAAGCCGTTCCATGACCCCCCGGACCCCCCGCTCCACCTGGTGATCGTCTCGCACGTCCATCGCGATGCCGATCGCCTGGCCAGATCCCTCGGGCATCTCCTCGGCCACCCGCTGGGCGCGACCGACCTCGCGGCCGGTGATCGCCACCGTGGCGCCCGCGGCCACCAGAGCCTCCGCCATGGCGCGGCCGATGCCGCTGGTCGCGCCCGTGACCAGGACGCGCACGCCGCGCAGTTCCCCTCCCCCGCCGCGGCTCCTGGACATCACCACTCCGGCTCGACCCTGGCAGATCCTGGCAGGCCCCGAGCAAATGTTACTGGCAGCGCCGAGCGCGCCCCGAAGTGCTGAGGGTTCCCCTCAGCAAGTGGGGCAGGATCCGGCATCCTATCTCCGTGAGGATCAAGGTCCGCGTCCACCCCGGCTCCAGCCGCAACCGGGTCGGCGGCCGCCGCGGGAACGGGCTGCTGGTGGTCCAGGTCACCGCACCGGCGCTGGAGGGGCGGGCCAACCGGGCCGTCGAGGAGGTACTGGCCGAGGCCTTCGGGGTGGGCCGGAGCTCGGTGAGGCTGCTGTCCGGAGCACGCGCTCGTACCAAGGTGTTCGAGGTGGAAGGGGCGGACCCGGCGGTGCTCGCGGCCCTCATCGAGACCTGAGCCGCCAGCGCCGATAGAGGTTCGGGGCGGCGTCCGTGCTGGTGCCGGTCTGGATTGCCAACTCGCCTCACCAGGGCTCAGCGCGAGCTGGCCTCCGGCATGGGGCGCGACTCGGGCTCCAGCGACCGAATCCGGGCCTTCATATGCAGGCACTGGCTTCCGTGGACCCCCGGGCTTGGCCCAGCGGTGGGCTCGCCGGCCGATCCGGGGGAGCTGCTCTGGATCCCCAGCTTGGCCCGGCGGATCGGTGGCCCGGCCGGAGCAGGAGAGCGCCGACAATCCCGTGTCGCGCGCCCAGGTGGAGGTCAGTGGCCCGGAACCGACGGGGCGGCGTCGGCCCCCCGCTCCGCGACCCAAGCTGCCGAGGCCGAATCCCCGGCCCCGACTCTCGCCCGGCCTCGGGGCGAGCCACCGGAGCCACGGCCCATCACCCGGGTCGCTGAGAGCACGGCTGCCAAAGCCATGAAGGCCATCGACGAGTAGAAGGCCGCGTGCACCCCGGAGGTGAACACTGTCGCCAGGTGGTGGCTGAGCCTGGTGGTACCGACGAAGATCGCGAAGGCCAGGCTCTTGGGGATGGAGCGCGCGGCCACCAGGATCGCGACCGCGAACGAGAAGACCATGCCAACGTTGGCGAAGGTTCGCAGCAGCCCCGACGCGGTGCCGAAGGCTCGGCCGGGGGCTAGCTTCATCACCGCGGCATTGTTGGCCGGGAAGAAGCCCCCGGCGCCGACCCCGTTGACGATGGCGGCCACGGTGATCACCCAGAGCGGGGTCACGACCCCCACCTGCGCATAGACGGCCAGGGCGATGATTTCCACGGCCAGCCCCACCGTCGCCGGCCAGACCACGCCGACGCGGTCGGAGAGCCTGCCCGCGAAAGGCCCGACGACACCACCTAGGAGGTAGCCGGGAACCAGCAGCAGGGAGGCGTCCAGAGGGCTCAGTCGGCGCACCCCCTGCAGGTACATGATCAGGAGGAAGAGCACCGCGAAGTTGGCCAGGGCCTGGAACAGCGAGGCCAGCAGGGTGGGGCTCATGGTCGGGATCCGGAACATGGAGAGGTCGACCATCGGAGCTGAGCTGGCACGCTCGATGAGAACGAACGCGGTGAGCATCACCAAGCCACCGAGGAGGTATCCCAGCACCTGCGCGGAGAAGGAGGAGGTGGCGAGTGAGGTGATCGCCCAGAGCACCCCGAACAGCCCCAAACCGAGCGTGGCCATGCCCAGCACGTCGAGCCTCTGACGGACCCGCTGGCCGGAGTCGTGGAGCACCCGCAGGGCCAGGCCGAAGGCTATCAGCCCGGCGGGAACGTTGATCCAGAAGATCCACCGCCAGGATATGAAGGTGATGATCAGGCCTCCGAGCAGGATGCCGAGGATTGCGCCTGCGTTCCAACCGATGCTGTTGTAGCCGTAGGCACGCCCCCGGACCTCGGGGGGGAAGGTGTCGGCGATGACGGCCCCGCTGTTGGCGGTGATGAGGGCGCCTCCAATGCCCTGGAAGATGCGGAACCCGATGATGGTGGCCTCGTTGCTGGCCAGCGCGCAGAGGGCGGAACCCACGATGAAGATCAGGAAGCCGGCCTCGTACATGCGCACCCGCCCGAACATATCGCCCAGCCTTCCCACCTGGGTTGCGAGCAGCGTGATCACTAGCAAGTAACCGATCACCACCCAGATCACCGCCGACAGCGGGACGTGGAGCGACCGCTCAATCTCCGGAAGCGCGAGCACCACGATCGTGGTGTCGACAGCTGCCATCAAGACCCCGATGACAATGACCGTCAGGGCGAGACCGGTGCGCGGACTCTCCCCGGGCGCAGCGACAGCGTTCACAATTTGAGGGCACCCGGCATCGGCTGCGGCCCATCCGCCGACTCTTGGAGGCGGTGCCAATTGCCCAGGCCGGCAATGGCTGAGGGAACAGTCGCCGCCTGGGCCGCGTCGCCAACCAATGGCCTGCCCCGGCCCGGGCGCCCCTCTTCACTCACCTGCGGGCTCCAATCCACCCACAGCGTGGGCCCGCAGGGCGCCGGTGACGATGCTCGGAACGGTCTCAAGCAGTTCGTGGTGCCAACCGAGCAAGGGCCGGTAACGCCCCTCCTGGTAGCGGAGGACCTGGCCCTCCGTACCTGGCCAGTGAGGCCGGACCTCCGGCCCGAGAATGGCCCGGGCTCGTGTCGGGGCCCGGGGTACCTCTCTGCAACGGCAGCCCACCTCTCGGAGATCCTGATCGGGGCACCGGCGGAGGGGGCGAGGACGGCCGGGTCAGGCCGCAGCTGCGAATTCCCGAAGAGCGGAGAGGGACAGACTGCACAGTTCGCCACGGCCCTCACCGACGGTGGCATGCAGGGTCCGGGGGGACAGTCTTGCCCACCTGCTCGGTACGCTCCGCTGCCACCATTCCGGCCTACGCCAGGTGCCGCCCCGTGCCGGGGAGTGCACCCACCATGAACTCTGTCGGTAGCTCGGTGCGGTCGTGGTAGGCCATCCGGCGAAGGGCATTCCCGGGGAGCGGACCGTGGCGGGGCGGGAGACCGAGCACGTGCATGCGAGTAGGGCTGAGATGCATCGCAGGTACTCGAACACAAGCGCTCTGCAGCTGTCAAATCGCAGCACGGCTCACCTCCCGGCCAGACGGGGCGGCCCCACAGATTGGAGGGAATCGCCATCGTCCCCGCTGGCGAGACTCAGTGAGGTTGCCCGGTCGGGCCGCCTCCACGGTGGCTCGGCGAGGCCGACCGGCCATCCCCACCGGGACTCCCACTGGCACCGAGCCTCCCTGGTCAGGAACCACCCCGGCCCTGTCGAGACTGGGGGCGGGTCAGTGGTTCCCAACAGCATCTCTCCCAAGAAGGGGTTGGCAAGTTCCGCTTGGCCCGGGAGTGCCAGAAGCGGCCCAGCGGCGCGGGTTTGCCGGCTGCCCCTCATCTGCTCTGACTCAGATCGGTGGAGCCGGAGACGGGGTTCCCACCGGCAGGAGCCTCCCCGGCGAGCAGCTGAGAGTTAGCCACGCGGAGCCGAGTCCCGCACGGCGCGAATAGGCTGCCCAGCCGAATGCCCTCGGAGTAGCCCGCCGCCGGGGACTTGAGGGCCCACCTAACCTCAGAATTTCGTTAAGGAG
>PLTL01000239.1 GCA_003164475.1 Candidatus Dormiibacterota bacterium
CCGCCGATGATGCCGGCGACCGCCGTTCGGCCCCGGACCCTGCTTGGTGATCCGCGGCGCTTCCGGCTGATCTAGTCCTCTTCGAGGAGCTGGGTCTCCCCGTAGGTTGTGAGCCCGTTCAGGGCGGGGATGGGCGTCAGCGGTGAGTAGTTGTAGCCCACTCCGACCACCACCACGTCACTGTCGGCGGCGACGCACCCCGTTGCCGGGGCCGAGGCCGTCCACGTGTTGCCGCTGTAGGTTCCAAAGGCCAGGTTGACAGCGCTGAACTGAGTGCAGAGCTGGGGGGGGCCCACCTTCTCCAGCTCGAAGTACCAGATGCCGATGCAGCCCTTGCCCGCGCCCCAGAGAAACGGCGGGTATTGGGTCGGGGCGAGTGTCGTGCCCTGCCATTTGCAGTCGGCGTTGTTGGGCAGGCTGGCGTCAGCGGCGTTGCCGACGATGGTCGAGATAATGCCGGAGCCGGTCTGAGGGGCGGTCCCTGTCGTGAAGTCGGCCAGCGTCGTGGTCGTCGCCAACCTGGCCCCGGCGCGGGCAGCGTTCTCGACGGAGAGCCGCGCCCCGAAGTAGCCGGAGAAGTCGATGGTGGCGAAGATGACCAGCAGGAAGAGGGGCAGGACCAAGGAGAACTCGACCATGGTCTGGCCCCTTTCCCCGGTGCGCCGCCGTCTCACGACTCGACCACCAGCGCGTACTGAGCCGTGATGTCAGCCTGGAGATGGAAGGTGGAGTTCAGGACATCGAAGACCGGCCCGGGGTTGGTCCCGCTCCAGTTGTACATCACCGTCACCTGAGCCAGGTCACCGACGACCGGGTAGGTCGTGGTGCATCCGCTGCTCGTGTCGAAGCAGCCGGTGTCGGAGTTGGCATCCGATGACCACCAGCCCACGGTGCTGTAGCTGGCCGGAGCATAGGTGCCGCCGCTGCTCGCGAAGTAGACGATGGAGATGCAGCTCGAGGGGTTCCCGGAGGCGTTGCTGCCGGCCGGGAACGAGGTCGGGATGCTGGCCGTCAGACCGTACCCTGGCGTGAGAGTCGAGCCCGTGGGGCAGCCCGCGCCGGTGCTGCCACTGGACCAGCAGCAGTCGACGTTGTCGAGGGCCAGGCCGCCCTCGGGCACGGTCAAGCTCTCCGCCTCGTCCTGGATCAGCGCCTCGACATTGGCGCTCGGCGGTTGCCAGAGGACGGTGGACCCGCTGCTCACGGTGGCGCTCGGTGTCCACGAAGGGCTGAGGCTGACGCTGGTGGCACCGTAGACCGCGTCCGCGCCCAGGGTGACCTCGGGACCACTGGCTCCTCCGATGAAGAGGTTGTCCCCGGCGCTCAGCCCTACCGGAAGAGACGCGACGCTCAGGCTCGAGTACGCGGTCCCCGCGTTGTATTGGGCCGTGGTCGTCGTGCTGTAGGAGGCCCCGGGGCACGAGTAGGCACCCGAAGACCCGGCGTTGGGCGCCGGGCAGGCTGCGTTCCAGGCCAGACTGGTGGTGTTCTCGCTGGCGTAGCGGGTACCGTCCCGAGTGACGGTGGTGATGTTGTTGACGTGCTCCAGGTAGTAGCCATAGTCGGCGATCGACACCGACAGGACGAGGAGGAAGGGGAAGACGACGGCGAACTCCATCATGGCCTGCCCCCGACCGCGGCGTGCCCGGGGGCGCACCGGCCGGTTCAAACCTCCCCGCGGGCCCGCCCCGCCCCAACGCTCGCGCACCTGCACTGCACTCCTCCTGGCCCGATCGAGATCCGGCCGCGCCCTGAGCCTACCGGCCACCGGCCTCGGTTACGGTCGACGAACGGCGACTGATCCGTAACAACTCTCCGTCGCCGTCGCACGCTCTCCCGGCCCCTCCCGCGGAGCGCCTCCCGCTACTTGACCAGGTTGCCGGGTGCCGCGGCGCTCGGGGTCCCCAGGTTGATGCTGCCGCTCGCGGTCCCGAGGATGCACGAGGAGTTGTTGAACAGGACGTTGTCGGCGACCAGTGGCCCGGGAACGCCGGTTGAGCTGCCATCGAACAAGATGCCCCCGGAATGGGCGTAGAAGGTTCCCGACCCGGTGTAGGTGATGCTGCTGTTCTGCCCGTCGTAGGCGTCCTGGTTGCTGTTGCAGCGGTCGTAGTACATGAGAACGTTGCTGCCGCCATAGCCGCCGGAGAGGTTGATGTCGGCGCTGCTGCCGTCGAGGGTGAGCTGGGCGCCACTCGTGGTGGAGGAGCAGGTCGCCGTCGAGCTATTGAAGGCCCCGCAGCTGGCCGGGGCGCTACCGCTCGCGCAGGTGTAGTAGATGGTCACCCCGCCGGACGGCGACGCGAGGGTATCGCTACTGCTGTTAACGGTGATGGCCCCGCCGGCGATCACGTAGACGCCGGGGTTGAAGTTGAGGGTGGCGCTCGAGCAGTTGATGGTGATGGAGTCGTAGATCCCCGGGCTGATGGTGTCGGAGGGAGCACAGCCGCTGGTGGGATACGACCAGTTGCCATTGTTGGGGAAATCCGTGGTGTCCCCGCTCACCGCATAGGTGGGTGCCGAAAAGGTCTTGCCGTTGGCGGTGTAGCTGGGCGTCGGGGTGCTGGCCAGCGGATCAGTGAAGGTGGCGGTGGTAGCCGTCCCGTAGGACGCCGGGGAGATGGTGTTGCTGGAGCCGTTGTTGGTCACGGTGCCGCTGATGTTCAAGCTCCCCGTCGCCGCGATCGAGTCGCTGCTGCTGTCGAAGAACACCTTGCCGTCGATGCCCAGGATGCCGGCGGACGAGAGGCTGTCCGAACTGCCGGTGTACTCGACCGTATAGCCGCCATATGTCGACGTGCCGTCGATCGCGATCCCCCATCCCGAGCCGGAGGCGGTCTTGAGGGCATCCGAACTGTTGTCGAAGTAGACGTACCCTCCGACGTCGATGTTGCCCGCGCCCGCCTGGAGGGTGTCGCTGCTGCCTTGGAGAGTGACGTTCCCGAGGATGCAGATCTCGCAGGCGGCAGTCGGGTTGGGGCTGCTCGAGCCACTGCCGCCGCTGCCGCCGGTGCTGCTCACCTCCGCGACCGCCTGGGACAGGATGGTGTGGGTTCGCGACGAGCCGGAGCCGATCTGGGCGAAGTAGTCGTTCGCGGCTGTGGTGACGGCCGTACCCACATAATCCACGCTCGAGGCGGCGATGCTACTCAAGCAAGACGTGTTGCTAGGGGAGGCCGAGCACAGAGCTCCGCCGCTGTAGCTCGAACCGTAGAAGTTCACGGTGACGCCGCACGGGGCGGAGGGGCCGGTGCAGTCGAGGCTGGCCACGTTCTCGGCAGCGTTGTAGGCGGTGGTGACGGTCGCTCCCGAGTTGAGAGCGTAGGTGGCAGCCAGAGCCGCAGAGTCCGAGACATCCTGGTCGTTGCGGGACTGGTCGTAGCTGACTCCGGCGT
>PLTL01000291.1 GCA_003164475.1 Candidatus Dormiibacterota bacterium
GCCGCGAAGCCGCTCACCGACGACGAACGGCGCCGGCGCGACCAGATGAACCGCGAGGGGGCTGAGCGGGCGGCGCAGGAACGGGAGCGACACCGAGGCGCGCACAGTTCGCAGTAGCAGGGCGTGCCTTGCCGGTATTCGTGGCATCCGCCCTAGAGCAATAGCCGGTCGCCGGCACCGGCCCGACGGAGCTGGTGATCCAACTTTCCTGCTGCTGGCATCTGCACCCTGGCCTAGTCGACGAGCTGATCGCCCTCCGTTACCACCACGAGGAGGTCACCAGCCCGCTCGTTCCCCTGGTCCAGCCCGACCCGGTGGGCGCCCCGTCCGAGGCGGAGGATCCGGATTCGCAGATCATGCCCTGAGCGCTCGCAGGCCCCCACACCAATCACCAACGGACCACGAGAGACGAAGTCACCTCTCAGATAGGCTCCGGACAGGGGAGCTCCGACAGGGAACCAGGGTCGAGGCCTGTGGCCGCCAGTTCGCCAACCACCTTGGCCAGCGTGCTGTCAGACGGCTAAGCTTCCCCGTTATGACAGCAGCGGCGGCGGACATGGAGGACGTCGCCCGTAACCCTCGGCAGCCGGCCGACAAGCCCCCAGCCACCTCCCACCCGCAATTGGGCGAACATTCTCTCCCACCCCTCGGCCGCTTTCCCTCCTCCGTGAGTGACCTTGCGGACGTCCCCGCCCTAGGCGCAGCGCGCTGCGGATACGAACGGACCTCCGGTCAGTCGTCAGCCCTTGCCGAGTCCCTCATCGAGTTCCTGACGAAACCCGGCGATTTCGTGCTCGATCAGTTTGCGGATAGCAACACCGCAGGCGGGGCCGCCCAATCTCTGATGCCCAGATGGATCTCGAAAGAGGCGCATCCTATTAACGTCGCAGGCTCCCGCACTCGCTTTGCCGCTACCAGATCAGCTTAGTCGCGCAGAACAGATGCCAACGCTCAAGGATCTCGTTGATTGGACACCGTATACGCCGCCACCGGAGAGCCCAACTTGGCTCTCAACACTTGCGACGATTGCAGCATCGCAGGACGGCGCCCTCGCTCTCCTGGGCCCGTCAGGTATCACAGTCACAACGCCGGCTAGCGGCAGCGTCCGGGTTCTCCCTGACCCCGCCTCGCTCTATCTGCTTGGTCTCGCCGGCCGTGCCCGGGGCACGGACCATCGCCTCGCAGTGGGCCTCCCGTCAGCGGGTCGTCATCTCCCCCTCCTACTCGGCGCGGGTTCTCTACTGGGCGCCACCGTAGCCGGAGCCGGCCCTAAGGCGAAAGGGATTCTCATTGTCAGCCCGGACCTCCAGCAACGGTATAACTACAACAATCTCCGCGTAGCGCACGAATCTCTTGACACTTGTTATCCAGGTAACCGCATACTGCCCACCGGCGCCCCCGTCCCCATCCACAGGCGCGCGCGGGGCGCCCATGGCGCCACATCGCAAGGAATTAGCTTCTTTCTACCCCTTCTCAATCTTCCTGAGGCCGTCGGAGTTCCTGTCTCGCTCATCGTCCTTGACCTTCGGCTTGCGCGATGGACGGAGCGCGCGACCGACCTCGCCAGTTGGGCCGCTCAATTACAGAAGCGATGTGGCGTAATCGCCCTCTATACGATCGGTGACGCTCTTACTCGCGACGCCTTGACTGCGGCACACTACACCGATCTACCACTCGACGATGTCGCGCTAAACACGTGTAATCACCTACTGCATGTTAAACCGCCGGCTGCCACCCCTCCGATCGACTGGTCACTGGGCCGTGCCGCCTCCTACACCGACCGCGACAACGACATCCGCGTCGTGCCGGCGCGTGACGAGATCACGCGCACAATCGACGCAATAGGGATGCTCCTCGCCGAAACTAGGCAGCTCGACACTCCAGATCTGCGTCGCGCCCGGTGGCTGTCAGCGATGTTGCGATCGCTCTGTGTGCCCCTGGAATCGTACGAAACGGCAGCCTCGCTGGGGGGCGCACGAACCATTCACTATCACGTCTCGCGCATTGGGAGTTTGTCCCGCGATAACCCTGAACTCGGTCCTGTCGTCCAAACTCTTCGCATGTTGTTCACCACCATGTATCGACTGCTGGCTGAATCCAACCCCAAAGCCGTTGCGCTCCAGCGGGTCCTTGTTCAGAACGGTCAGAGCGACGCGCCCACGCTCATCGTCGTCCGGGACCGTGTCGGCGAACTCGCTACTCAGTCGTGGTGCGAGGCATTGCGCAGTGCCGATGAGATTGACGCCATTCCGAGCGTCGTATCGTGCGCATCGTTCGGGGACGCTCCGGGCGATCCGGGTACAACGACAATCCTATCGGGGGTCCTACACCGTAGATACGCGTGGATCTGCTCCGCATCGCTCGGTAGGCGGGCCACGTGGCTCTCATATCGCGGCGAGGTGGACGCGATAAGGGCGCAGCTTACAATGCTCCAGGGGGAGGAGGCTGTGCGCCTCCGGTGCGACCTGAGGCTTAGTGCGACGGCGCAACTCGGCGCACGGGCCGCCTTCGGCGCGCTGCGACCCGAAGCCCCATGCGGCCCGCTACGAATATCTGTCAATCCCCCCCAGACCGCCAAGGCCCAGGAGCCTCGCAAGCTGCGAACGATTCAGACAGGCGGCTTCCAGGGCCTCGCGGATGCGCTTCGAAAGCAAGTCGATACCCTCCCCGTCAAAGCGCATCCAGCCTTGGGGGCTGGCGCCCGTCTAGACGACGACGCCCCGCTGGATGGGGTCGAAGCCGACTTCGAATCGCTGCAGGAGGTTGGCGACGACGTCGTTGTCGCGTATGTGCACTCCGACCGATCCGGCACGCGGTCAATACGGATTCCAGCGACAGAGATGGTCGAGGTTGCTCGCTATCGCACGATGATGGACCTCCTCCGCGTTGAGGCATCCTCACTACAGGTTGGCGACATCCTACTGCTTACCCACGGGGAGCGCCGTGTCAGTCTTTTCGAAGAGATAGCGCAGCTCGCCGAACAGCAGCCGGATCTCGCATTCCTGCACCACTATAGACGGAAGTGGCGTGCGGCCGTTGCTGCAATGGCGACGCGCTTCTCTAGTGGCTCTCGGCTGAGTTACAGCGATATGCTCGTAGCCGTCCGCGACGCTGGTTCACCTGTTACCACCGAGTTGACCCTGCGCGCATGGGTGAAGGAAGAAAGAATTGGCCCAGACGCACTGGAGTCCATTATCGCTGTCGGAAGGCTCACAGGGATCAACGAGATCGTCAGCGATGCACCTAAGTTTGATCAGGCCTTTAGACGCCTGAGGGGCATACGTGCTGGGATAGGTCGACGTCTGAGCACATCTCTCCGAAACTCGTTCGCCCAGGCGATCAGTGGCGCAGACACTGACCTCGACGATGCCGACCCGTTTGACGATCATCTGGGCCTGCCAGCCGACGAGTTGATCGCGGCTCTTGACCCGTCTGAGGTATTGGAGGTTCTTCGTTCGATGCCCGATGAGGATCGATTGGTTTCTCGCGCGACCACGGGATGACGTCGGTGAAGGTTTCGGTCGACTCCAAGCTCCGGTTAGTTGAGTATCTATCCGGCCGCGTGCGCGAGGGTCTCGCCGGGCGCGATGGCGCCGACATCGACGGAGCCCCCGGTCGATCCATATTTGCTGGCGTCCTCCAAAGTCCGCATAGACCAGGCGACAGCCAACGACGACAGAAGGGGAACACCGAATCGCCTCCGGCTGGAACATCACTCGGGGTGACGTTTCGGGTGAAGCCAGCGTCGAGTGAGGCGGCAATCGAGATCACCCCGGCCTGCGCCATATACCACCCGGTCTTTCCCTCCTTTGAACAGGCGCTTCGGGCCAATCCCGGACTGAGATCAACTCGTCAAGGAGACTCCGTCTCCGCCGACACCGAGGCCGCCGCCCCAGACCAAGCCGCAGCAGATGGTGCACCGCTGACGGTATCCCCACTGCTCCTCGGCGGCGAGGTTCCGGACGACCGGGTCGACCTCCCTGATGAGGAGGGCGACGAGGAAGCCGAACCTCCAGAAGCCCCCACTGATCGCGTCTTCCTGCCGGTGTGTTGGAGACGCTGCGATGTGCCATTTGAGGCCTCCTCCTTCACCATCGCCCCTACTACCGCGACGCCGGAGATCGGCCGGCGACTGCTCGCCGATGGCTTCGCTACTGCCAGCGCGTCGGCCTCGAGAGCCGACGCCAGCTGGCGTCACCTCGGAGAACCAAAGGAACGGCAGCGGTTCCTGGGAGCGCCTCATTTGCTCGCCAATGAGGAAACCTACCAACTGGCTCTGTCTAGTCCCCTTGCCCCAGTATCTCTTCCCGACTGGCGTGGAGAGATTCGTGTGTCTTGCCGCGAGGAAGCTCAAGGCTTGCTACGCGTCACTGTCTTCCTCTGCAACATAACGCCGTATCCAGAAGCCGAAGATACCGATCAGGGGCTCGTCGAGACCGCCCTCTTCGATTCCCGCCTGTCCATTCGCCTACTCGGATGTCAACTGGCACCGTTCCAGTTTCTCCTCGCGCCGAAGGACTACAGAAGCGACCCAACTTTCGCTGTGAAAGGAATAAACTGCACTGCCCACCTCTCAGACACTGCGCCGTCGACCATCGTTACCGAATCACTCCCCACATTCGCGCAGCCGCTATATCGGACGCGAGACAACCTCGAGGTTGACTTCACCGACCTGACCGGGGATGGCGCACTCGGGGCACTGCAACACATACACACAAGTATGCTCCAGTATCTTGATCAGTGGCAGTCGTTCCTCCACGGTCCGACCGCTGCGGCGCTTTCCAACGATGAGCGCCGCGAGTGTGAGAAGGATCGAGAGCAGTTTCGCGCGGAGGTCGAGCGGTTCCGCCTAGGAATTCAGTGTCTGGAATATGACGCGACTCTTCGCGATGCATTCGGATTGATGAACCAGGCGTTCTCGGCGCTCGCGGATCGCTCAGGCGGGCGTATCCGCGCGTGGCGCCTATTTCAGATCGGCTTCATCTGCAGTCAGATGCCGGCGCTCGCGATCAGGCAGCAACAGCCCGAGGGCCCGCCAGAACACCTAGACGCGCTGCGGGCCGCACACCAGGACGTCGGGGTTCTTTGGTTCCCAACTGGAGGTGGTAAGACCGAGGCGTACCTGGGCCTCATCGCGACTTGCCTGCTCTTCGATCGGCTGCGCGGGAAGGAACGTGGGCTGAGCGCCTGGATGCGGTTTCCGCTGCGGATGCTCTCCCTACAGCAAATGGAGCGCCTTGCTCGTGTTGTCGCTGTCTTGAATGAACTACGCGACCACACACCCCGCTTGAGCCAAGGTGACCCATTTGCGATCGGGTATTACGTGGGCGATACCAACACGCCTAACCGGGTGTCAGCCGAACAGATGAAGGAATACGAGGCATCTCCAACGAAGCGCGATCGCCTTCGATTGCTCCGTCGGTGCCCCCATTGTTCCGCGCACCTTGAAGTGAAGACGCTGCGCACCTCATGGCGGCTAGCTCACGTGTGTCCGAATCCCAACTGCTTCACCAATCGCTCGACAAGTCTGGGCAAGCTCCGCGGGACCGTCCCCGTGTTCATAGTTGACAACGAGGCGTACAGATACCTTCCCGCCGTCCTCGTGGGGACGGTTGACAAGCTAGCGATCATCGCACGCAGCCGCCACTTCTTCCAATTCCTTCGAGGCGCGCCACAGGAATGCCCGGTGCACGGTTACACGGCCTTCAACGAGTGCATGGAGGCTCCGAGCTTCTCCGCCGGGTGTCAGACGAAGAAGCGAGAGCTCGCCAAGGTCACTCCGTTCTTCGATCCTGGACCATCACTTCTCATTCAGGATGAGCTGCACCTTCTAAGCGCAGAGCTTGGCGTCTTCAATGGCCACTACGAAGGTCTACTGCGCCACATCACGGATGGTGTCTATCTGCGACCGAAGGTCCTGGCGGCGACGGCTACCATCCAGGCATACGGCACGCAGGCATTCCATTTGTATCTTAGTGACGCCCGTCGCTTCCCGGAGCCAGGGTGGGCTCTCGGAGAATCCTTCTACGCCACATCCTCGCCGCGGGAGGATCGACGTCATTTCCTCGGGGTGCTGTCACATGGGCGCGCCGTTGAAGACGTGGTGCTCAAGATCCTTGGGATCTACCAGCGCGAAATCAGACTATTGCAGACCAATCCAACTCTAACCCGTAGCGTGATTGGCACTCCCCAGGCGACCGACTCCGAGCTCTCCGATCTGCTACGGCTGTATGACCTATCCGTGGCCTATGTGAACCGCAAGGCTACTGGCGGAAGCCTGGTTGACAAACTCTCTCGCGCCGAGGCGTTTCTAACTACCCCGGGCGATCGCATCCATAGTCAATTCCTGACCGGCGACCAGTCGATCGACGAGGTCGGCGCGGCGCTCGACCGCATCGAGCGCGAAGGGGAGGATACCGGCCTCGATCGCCTCGACTTGCTCATTGCCACGAGCTTGATTAGCCACGGCGTCGACCTCGAAAGAATCAACATGATGGTGGTCTGCGGGATGCCCTCGCACTACGCCCAGTACGTTCAGACGAGCAGCCGCTGCGCCCGTAATCACCCGGGCTTAGTCATTGCGTGCTTCAACGCTCGCGATCCCCGCGAGCTCTCTCAGTTCGAGTTCTTCAACCCTATGCACGAGCACCTTGACCGGCTCGTCGAGGCGGTGGCAATCAACCGCTTTGCGTCCAATGCACCGGACAAGACCGTGCCTGGCCTCCTAGCCGGCCTTCTTCTAGCGGACTACGGTCCCCGTCTTTTTGCGAGCTCCCAAGTGCCACGGGCCCTTGACCACGTTCCTACCATCCAAGTCGCGCTTGGGCTCAAAGCGGGGAAACTCGCACCATGCATCAGCCGAGAGGAACTGCAATCCGCGCTGTATAGCATCGTTGGATTGGAGAGGCCCGCCGATCCGACGACTGAATCGCAGATTGCTAACGCCCGCCTCCGCGTGGATGACGCCTTCGACGCCACGCTTGGCACGATCGGCCGCACCCTCGAGACACGGCTCGCCGAGGCTATTCACCCCCTCACCTCGTTCCGCGATGTTGACGAGGGGGTGGAATTTGGGAGCCTCGATTCCGCGATGCTCGTTAGCCGTATGAAGGGCCGCTAGAATGGAAGGGCAAATGCGGAGGGGGCGCTCCCAGATTATCTGGCGCTTCTCCCCAGGCGCCGTGTTTCGGTATGGTGAGACTGGTGCTTGGTGTGAGGTCACAGAGGTGACACTCGGCAACACGCGACCACTGACGGGTGCTCTTGCTGCGGCACTGACCTCCGAGCTGTATCGATGGAGGGCGGTTGGCCCTGCCGGCTTCCCCGATCCCCGCAACGCCCCCCACCGGTACATCGTCGGGGAGCCCTACGAAGTCCACTACAGCCTATGGCCCACAGTGTTCCAGTGCCGTCTTTGTGGCAAGGTTCACTACTACCAACTCCTAGCCAAGCTGAAGGAGGTCAATGATCGGCTGCGGTGCCGGAGCTGCCGGATCGATGGCACGCTCGTCCAGATACCTTACGCGTATATTCACGAGTGCGGTCGCAAGGAATCGACACGGATCCCCCACCACGACATAACCCACGATATCCAACTCATCGATCGCGGGTCGTTTGCCGACTCCTTTTGGCGCTGCCACACCTGTGGGCGGCCGTTGCAAACCAGAGCGCGAGAGGGTCTTGGCTTCAGGCAATGTCCTGGATGTCATGGGAAGTTACAACGCGGTGTTCTGCTCGAGGACAGCCGGGTGCACTACTCCCACACGCTTCCCCTAGTGGAGGCCGAGTCCGCTGCGCTGGATCACTGGAAGGAGAATGATCGTTTCGACGACTTCCTCTTGGCTGCTGTGATCGGCATTGACCGATATCGTCGAGCGGATTTGTTGGACCTCGCGAGATCTAAGGAGGCCCTGGGTGTGGAGACACCCGAGCTTCGCGCGATGAGGAGGCTACTTCTTGAGTCTGGCACGATGTCTCCAGAGGCGGTTGAGGACCTGGTTAAGCAGAGCCTGAAGCAAGCATCTGCGGATCCGTGGCGCGAGTATACCGATGCTTTACGGCCCATGAGGGACATCGCCCCAGCAGTGTCGTGGCGCGAGTCTAGACAAACTGTGGAGTACGTTTTCGTGCGCGATGATCCCACCATGAGCACGATCACTCTCGAGGAGCTGACGCGCGAGTCTCGCGGCACCGACAATCCAACGGCCGAGCGCCGGGAGCAAGAGATCCGGCTTGCCTCGTCTCTGGGACTGCTCGACCTCGCGGTCGTCGAGGCCCTTCCAATCCTGCTGGCTGGCTACGGTTATACCCGACAGTATCAGTCGCCCGCGATCGGCAGTGCTGATGGGGAGGACGCGGGCACCGCGGTGGCGCTCGTTCCATTCCCCGGCAAGGACGGGAAGATTCCTATTCTCGCTGCGAGCAACACCACCGAGGCTCTCCTCTTTCGACTAGATCCTTGGCGGATGGCTGCCTTCTTGCAGCGAAATCTCGCGATGACGATACCCGACCGAGTCCTCGCAACTGAGGCCACTCTTCGGGCCTGGTTGCTGGCTCTCGCCGAGCCCCTGCTAGCGCACGGCGAATCGCACCTCGAGCTGACCTCCTGGGAGGTTGAGCAAGCGGTCGCCGTCGACCCACCCTCTGCACTCATGTTTGCTGTTCAGCACACAATTGCCCACGTCATGAAGGTCACCGCACACCAGTATGTTGGCATCGACGTGGATGCGCTCGCTGAGTATCTGTTTCCAGCGCACCTCGCCGGCGCGCTTTATGTGTCAGCGCATGTCTCCTTTACACTCGGCGGCATCGATTCTGTCTTCCGCTCTAATCTGGGGCAGTGGCTGGGCTCCGCCCGCGATCACGCAGCGGTCTGCTCCTTTGATCCGATCTGCGGTGACGAGGGGGGCGCGTGTTTAGCCTGTCTCTATCAGAAGTTCGGGTGTGCGTACTTCAACCGTTCTCTTAGTCGTAGCCTGCTATTCGGAGGTCATCTACGGGGCATGGGCGGCATCATAGCCGGGTTCTGGGGCCCCGAGGTCGCTGGTGCAGCGGAAGATCTCAGGTCCCGAGGCAGCGCGACGCCGTCAGTGCCGTGAGTGGCGAGAGCACGGTCGTCTACTGCACCTGGGCGCATCGCAAGCTGCTGCCGCCCCACTTGCGCATGCGTTTCGGCGATCTGGACGATTTCGTCCGGTCAGTCGTTGGCACGGCGCAGGACTCGGTGCTACTGATTTCGCCGTACTTGAGCCCGCCCGGACTGGCTGGACTTCGCGGTGCGATGGCGATGGCGGTTGAGCGCGGAGCCTGGATCCATATTCTGACTGACGATAGCCAACCGAATCGTGATCTGAACAGCAGGGCCTTGCGCGAACTCGTTCGTGGGGATGAAGGGGAACTGGTTCGGCGTCGATTGAGGGTCCTCACCGCCTCGGCGTTGTTTCCAGTTCTCGTCCATGCTAAGGCGGTGGTTGTCGACGCGAGCAGCGGCTACTTAGGTTCGGCGAATCTATCGCAGCGCGGCCTCGACGAGAACTTTGAGATCGGTCTCGCTTTGTCGGCCGTTCAAGCGAACACAATAGCGAAGTTCGCAGAGCTGTTCGAGGCGCGCAAGTACATTGAGGATGTTACCACGCAGATGCTTGGCATTCCTCCTCGGCTCGGGCTCTAACGATGCGTGTGCTCACGCGGTGAGGTCAACCGGATCGAACCGCACCGTCTGGACCTCAAGAGCTTCCAGGCCATCCCGACCCTGATCGCGCCGTAGCCAGTTGCGCTGCGCGTGCCAGAGCGGCTCGAGCGTCCGCACCATCTCGGCCTCGAGTTCGCCGCCCGCCGCCTGAACTTGATCGGGAGGAAGCTCGCCCAGCGCGCCGAGCGCCCACAGCCGAGCTTCGCCGTGCCCGCGAGCGGCGTCAAGGAGCGCTTCCACCCGTCGGTGGCGCGACAGAAGGCACGCCGCGGATGCGGCCCCGCGATCGTCTCCCGCTCCGAGCCGCCGGACAAGCTGCGGCACGAGTTCGTCCGGCAGCGTCTGCAGCCCGACGATCGCGTGCAGGCTAATCAATGGATCTTCGTCTGCGGTCAAGGGGAGCAGGAGGTCCGGCCGTGGCTTGGCGCCCCTCCCCAGACCCCACGCCGCTGCCGACCGTAGCTCGGTGGGGTTCGCAGCGTCGTTGGCGACCGCCGCCAGGGCCTGTGCCGCCTCATCCGTCGGTACCTCCGAGAGGGCGAACACCGCCTCCATGCGAGCTTCATCGCTGTCGATAAACGCGTTGGCGCGCTGGCCGATGCGGGACGTCCATCGTTCCGGATCAAGCCTAGCAAGACTGACGAGCGCTTCCAGTTTGATTCGCCAGTCGGTCTCCCGAGACTCGATCGACATGAGTTCTTCGGCCAGATCTGCCCTGCCCTCGATCCCCACCGCCTTGACGGCCGCATAGCGCTCGGCTTGGTCGGAAGCACCGAGAGCAGCCGCGACATCCCATGTGCGACCTGGGCAGGCCAGGGAAGGGGCCGGCGCGACTATTCCGGCAATCATCGTCTCTCCGGCCACGAGCACTTCTTCGGGCCGGACGTAAACAAAGCGCTGGTCGCCCCACCGATCCCATTGCCAGTACCGAGTGAATTTGCCGCCGTCCCAGCGGCATACCAATCGGTTCTCACTGTCGACGCCCTGGAAGACCCCTGCTCGCTCGGCGACCCAGCACGCCCAGCTCATCGTCATCTCGGAGCCTTCGGACGCCGCCTTCGGAGCGCTGAGCTTGGCCCGCGTCACGCTGGCGTTCAGCGCTGCCGCAGTGAAGAAGACAGGCTTGCCCACGACTGGGATGTCCCTCGCCGGGTCGGCGTGCGCGAAGGCGTAGAGGTCCTGGGGTCTCATTCCGCCCTCGTTCCACCGCCTTCCAGGACGCTCCGAGTGCGACAGGATGATCCCGAGCTTCGACTTAGCCCGCGACTCCACCCGGAGCCCACACTGCAAGCAGACGAGGTCTGGCAGTCGCAACCGCTTCACCTTGGTCTGCCAAACCTTGTTAGCCATCGCGTAGCGTTCAAGCTCGACCGGCCGATGACCATGCTCGTTACGGAGGACCTGGCCGACCTTGGCGGTGCCAGCTGCTCCCATCGAGACGAAGCGGGCGAAGGAAGCGTCCTCTTTGAAGCCCACTCAGACCGCTCCCGGCCTGAACAGCTCGGACGGATCGACCCCAAGCGCGTCGGCAAGCGCATAGACGTTGTCGATGCCGACGTTGCGCAGCCCCCGCTCCAGACTGGAGACGTATGTCCGGTGAAGCCCTGCGGCCTCGGCCAGCGCCTCCTGCGACATGCCCTTGTTCACCCGCAGGACCCGCACCCTTCTACCGAAGGCGGCTCGCCGGGATTCCCACGGTTCGGCACGCCGCTCGGTCATGATGGGCAGACGGTAGACGGTAGATCATGTCGACGATGCACTTGCAGACTATGAGCAACACTATGACGACGATGAGTAACATAGCTGCCATGCCACGAGACGTCTTTGTCAAACGCTCCGATCCCGTCTATATGGCCCACAGCTACCTCACCAAGGTCCCACTGGCTGCTATCGAGCCATTCATCAGGACATTCAGCCAGCCAGGCGACGTGGTGGTCGATCCTTTCGCTGGCTCGGGCATGACCGGCGTCGCAGCGGCGATCCTTGGACGCCGGGCGCGCCTCTTCGATATCAGTGTGCTCGGGCGTCACATCGGGACGAACTACCTCAACATCGTCGAGCCGGGAGGGCTCCGCACGACGGCCCACGCGGTCGTGCGGGCGGCCGTAGCCCGCGCAGGGGACCTGTACGCCGTGAGTTGTACCCGCTGTGGGGATGAGCACGCCGTGCTTGCCAAGCGCACCTGGAGCATCGTCGTCGAATGCCCCTCGTGCGGTGCGGGCGTCAACTTCTATCGCAGCCTGGAGTCGGCGAGCTGGCACAAATCCAAGATGGTGTGCCCGTCATGCTCTTGCCCGATTTCCAGCAAGGCTCGACGGATCGGCGAGGAACCCGTCGTCGACTCCATCGCGTGCGGCTGCTCCCCGACCCAACTTGATCAGCTCCCAACAGGCGATCCGGCCACGCTCCCCATCGGTGAGTTGGACTGGAAAGACGTTGCCATCCCTGCGGACCGCCAAATGTACCAGGCGTCCGCGCTGGGCAAGCATGGCCTGACGACCGTCGCCTCCTTCTACAGTCCGCGCAACCTCGCCATGCTTGCCGCGCTCCGTGCTGCGATCGCGACGATCGGCGACCAGCCCACCCGTGACAAGCTCATGTTTGCCTTCACGGCAATCCTCACCCGAGCGTCGAAGAGATATCAGTGGTCACGAGAGCGTCCTCTCAACGCCGCCAACGCCAACTACTACGTGGCTGCCGTCTTCTACGAATGGAACGTCCTCGAGCTCTTTGAACGAAAGATCGAAGCTGCCCTACGCTCCGACGGCTGGATTCTCCAACATTACGGCCGGGAGTTTCCACTCTCCGAATTCGCCCCCGACGTCACCTACGAGACCACCAGCGCCGAGAGGCTCCCCCTCCCCGACAACAGCGCCGACTACGTCTTTACCGACCCACCCTTTGGGTCCAACCTCTTCTACGCGGACATGGCACTCTTCCAGGAGGCCTGGCTCTCCGACTTCACGGACCACAACCTCGAAGCTGTGATCGACCGCGGCACGCGGAAGAAGCGTGACGGCGACCGGTATCAGCGGATCTTGAAGGCTGCGCTCGCTGAATGTCGGCGCGTACTACGCCCCGGTAGGTTCATCACGATGGTATTCGGGAACTCAACCGGTGCTGTGTGGGCCATTGTGCAGCGAGCCATCGACGAGGCAGGGTTGGTCATCGAACCGGGGAGTGTCGCCATCCTCAATAAGGGCCAGCGATCAGTCAAGGGGCTTGCCTCGGGATTCGAGCACGTGGCCACCGTCGACCTCATCCTGTCGATGCGCGAGCGGCGCCAAGGCGACCCAATCAACAGCCATATACCCAGCGCCGCGGAGATCGAGGACAGCGTAGCGGCAGCTCTTGCGGATGGGCGCGTTGATAGTCCCAGCCACCTCTACCTTGAGCTGCTCCGCCGCGGGATTGCTGAGGCATGGGACCTCGCCGGCCTCGACCTGCGCCTGGTCACCCAGGCCGTGACCAAGCAGGGGTGGTTGATTGAGCCCGCCACCGGACGGCTGAAGGCCCGCGGCTCTGTAGTGCTGCGAGGTGCACCCCAAACAGGAGGTCGGCCTGTGGCGCCAGACGTCGCCGCGCTTGAGCTGCCATGGCAAGAAGCCCTTCCTCTCGCGTCCACTCCTGCGCACTGAGGTCCCGGTCCACGGGTTTCGCCCACTCCCCAGAGCGCGTGGTCGACGCCTCGGTCAGTGGTGTCTTCCAAGAGCACTACCCACGTCCGATCTCGATCTCCTCATTTGTCGATGTCGAAAGTACTTGGTGTAGGCGCCGCCCGAACTCTGAGCGATCGTCCCGCGACACCCCGAACGCTGCCGTCAGGTGGGGCAATGGGAGCACCGTCGCCTCGCCCCATTCGGTAGCTACGGTGAGGACCCGGCCCTGCCAATCGCGGAGGCGCAAGTCCTCGGGCAAGATTGCGGCCAGATCCATCACAAGGTCCCTGAGGCACCAAAGGGCCCATGCGCCGCACGTGACCACAACGCGCGGGGCGCAATCTCGCAGGGCGGCGTCGGTGTACCGCCTCTTCAGGTGGTCCCAGATCTCCTTCGACCAAGCTTCCCTGCCGGTCGCACTTCGGTAGGGAATGGCGTCCATGGCAAGGGCATCGCTACCCAAGCGAAATACGCCATCGGCAGCGAGCTCGCCAAGCTCGGTGTAGCGCTGGTAGAGTTGCGCCAGCCTCTCGGCGAAGTCGCTGTCAGCGAGATCGCTCCAATACCGGTAATACGCCCCGAGACTGGTCCCTCCTCGCGGCGAACCGAGCTCCCCGCCGAAGCTCGGGTTGAAGCCTAGGAAGAGCAATCCCCGTTTGGCTTCGCGCTCGAGAAACGGCACCGGCAGCTGCCATTGTTCCCAACTGAGGTGATGGCCTTCGGTGTCTTGGGTATCGCGGAAAGGGTGGCACGGGTGTTCAGGATCGTGGAACGCGGCCTCAGCATCATTCAGTAGCCACCGAGCCGTCGCGATGGAAACGGTGCTCACGTTGCTGTGAAGGGGCTAAACCGGCAATCGTCCGAAGACTGCGCGCACTCCATCGTCAGCGCCGGAATCCTGCCGATAGGCAGTGACCGCCTCGCGCATGAAGAGGTTGAGCGCTTGGCACTCTGGATCCACGCTTTCAAGCTCGAAGTGTCTCATGATCACCAAGGAGGAGTACTTCAGGGCGTTGCTTGCACATGTCAGCGCTGCGAGAGGTGCACGGAAATGCGGCCCGCAAGTCAAGGGCTCTCCTCTCATGAGCTGTTGGCCGGTCGCGAGTACCGCGATGGCCCGGGCGTGCGTCATTGTTGAAAGGAAGTCGTATTCCGTTTCATACCATTCGATCAAGCCGAGCTTCATTGCCATATCGCGGTCCGTGAGACCGTGCCAGGAGTGAGTGTTGGGCTTCTTGGCCCCGCTCGGGACGAGTTTGTCTGGGTAGATCCCTCCCTGAGCGACATGGGCCTCGACCGCACCGCGCGCAGCTTCACTCGAATCGGAGATCAATCGCTCAACGACGCCTGGATCGAAACGCTGCAACTGACGCTCCCTCGCCAGCATCCGCTGCTCCTGATCCCCTAGCTGTAGCCAGAAGCGAAGGGCCCATCCGTCTGCATTTGCGGATCTGACGATGTGCATGAGGTTCATCGTCGTGCTGATCATGGCCCGGCCCAAAGGCAGAGCTTCTTCGGAGTACCCGAGATCCACGAGGGCCAAGTTGGCCCGACACAACTGGAAGATGTGGTGGTAGAGAGCATAGGGGACCCACCTGCCGGCTGGGTCCCCGGGACTAAGTGGAACGCGTTCCAGCAGCCGATGTGACAACCCTCGGATATACGCCGCATGTGCAGCGACAAGCTGCCGGTACGCAGGTGTGTCCCCCCGGGGTGGCTCGGGAATCGTCATGAAGTCACCTCTTGCGCACGCACCTTCGTCGTCGTAGGTCCTGCAATCACCCTAGCCACCTTGGCGGACGCAGGCGCTGGTCCTTCAAGGATGTAGATGTTCGGTGCCTGGGGCCTCCACAGCTCAACAACCTCCGGTTTAGCCTTCGCTTGGCTGACCACGGCTTGGAATGCGTCCGCCGTCGCTCCAAAGAGAGAATCCCGAGCCCAAGCGAAGCCTCGCAGGTTGATTTCCTCCACACGCGGCGCTGGACATCGGAGGTGCCGTACAGAGCCGGGGTTCCCGGTATGCAAGAGAAGACAGGCGGTAGGGTCTATAGGGAGTGTCGCCTCGAAGGTTGGTGAAGACAACCATCCGGCGTTGCTGTTGGGATTCGCTGGGTCGTAGCGGGCCAGTGGCTCGTCGGAGAGCACGAAGCGGAAGGCCTTCGCTGGAGGTGTATGAAGGACGACCACCTCCTTCGTAAAGACCGCTTCGGCGAGCTTCTCAAGCGCAATCGTCTGGCCAACAACCTCGTGGTCGCGGTTGGCAACAACCCGGACATCGTGCTCCAAGATGGCCACGGTGTCCGCTTGCCACTGTGCAACCTCCTCGTCCGAGGGTTCCTGACCCATGGTCTCTCGCAGATGATCCCTCGCCTGCTCATGCCCAGATGACACTTGATTGATCATGTACATGCGCCGTGCCTCTTCCATCATGAAGCGCGCGTAGCCTCGACCTCTTGGCGTTCGCACTTGCTGTGCAGCAACGAAGTTAGCCAGGACTCCCATCTCCATCAGCGACGGCTCTCGCCCGGCCACCAAAGCATTGACGATCGGTGCCGCTTGCTCCTCGAACAATGAGAAGAAGAGCTCTATAAGACCGGCCTCTTCTTTCGATTGTGTCTTCAAGGTGTTGTAGTCTTTCACGACAGCAACATCTGCCGTGGATAGAGAATTGATCTTTCCATCCGCAAGGTGGTACTCGCAGATGAAGTGGTGACCATGGCGCATGATGGCGAAGCGATTGAGCAGGAATCGGGGCACGTAGTGGTGGCGCGATCCGACATTGCGTAGCCGGTTGATTAGGCCTGGAGGAAGACCAGCGATAGCCGTTGCAGCGTCGGTTTGGCCCGCATCGGCAGCCTCAGGTTGCGGGACCCGGGACTTCACACTACGCCACCTGATGGATCATACAGGCACGCGCAGTGTGCCCTTGTTGGTCCGAACGATGATCACCAGCTCTCTCCAAAGTAGTTCATAGGTATCCGGGGCCTTGACCTCCTCTGGTCGAAACTCCACTTTCTTCTTGAACCAGTGTAACCGCTGCCGATAGACCCGCAAGAAGAGCTGCACGTGGGCGTTCAGCGAACCCAGAGGTGGTATGAGCAACGGAAAGGGCTCCATGACGGCGTTCGGCTTTGGTGTTGAGTAGGCGGTTTCCAGAGCGTATATATGGACTCCGCTTCGCCAGGATGAGCAGCGAAACTGACCTCGACCCTTCGCTTCGACCTCAATGCTGTTGATGGTTGCGCCCTCACCGGTCATCGCATTCACCGCTTTCAGGTCGAAACCCCACTGTAGGGTGTCCAGCGGGCCACCGAGTGGCGGATTGAGAAAGCCCGGAGCCTGCCCCGTGCCATCTACCACGGCAACTGAGATGCCGCCAACACTGCGCGCGATTCCGGCAGAGTTGCGGGGCGAAGGGCCACCACGCTGTTCCAAATTGAAGATGGTCACTTCTTGGTGAATCAACTCTCTTCAGCTCCTTTCTGGTCGGAAGGTGGAGCCGCCGGCACAAAGAACTTCTCGGCGTCAGCCAGGACTTGCCCAGCAAAACGCGGAAGCATCTCGTGAAAGAGGGATTTGTTTGCCCAGGCCGTTTGCTCCCAGTCTACGAGCGACCTGGCAGCGCCGATGAACTCCGCGATTTCCTCTCGATCAGAAGCGACCTTGCTCGGATCGACCACCCGACCATCACGAAAATCCACATAGGTCGTGGAGAGCCGCTTCTTCTGCAACTCCTTGTACTGGGGTAGAGCCACCTTCAGTTGCTCAGCAAGGGCGGAGAAGACAGCTGGCATTGCCTGGGAGAACGCCTCTTCCTCAAACGATGAGGGCGCCTCCCAGGGTGCTTCCGGATCGACATTCGCGGATCGCATGCGATCAAAGAGCAGATTGAAGATCATGAACTGGTTCTTGTCGTCGTGAGAGGTCCACGCCTTCCAGATGCGGCTCCAGTCGAGCGCCATTCCCATCAGCAGTGCCAACCAGCAGCCGAAGAGCATGGTGACCTTGGAAGCCTCCTCCAGTGCGAGGTGCGCCAAGGTGTACGCCTGAGAGAGCAGCCCGTGCTCCAAGAGAAGCTCCGAGGCAGAAAGGGTGCTCCGGGCGTTGTCTAGGGTCGTGTCCAAGAGCGCTTCAGTTTCCTCACGGGTGAGGGGCGCCCTTTCCCGCACCGACCTCCCCGCCGGAGCTCCGCGATCCTCTGGGTCTTTGTCTGATCCAGGCGGACCCTTGGTTTCGCTGCTTAGGGGGTATCCATTTAGCCGGAGTAAGATCGGGGGATGGAGGGCCCGCGTGCCGGCATCGACTATCCCCGGTCCACGGGCGAGTTCCAAGCCTGGTTCCGGACCGATGCGGACTGCCTGGACTATCTCGAGTGGCTGCGCTGGCCTCAGGGGTGGTTGTGCCCCGGCTGCGCCTGTGCCGAGGGTTGGCGGCT
>PLTL01000388.1 GCA_003164475.1 Candidatus Dormiibacterota bacterium
CGCTCCTCCTCACGGTTGAAGGGGTGGCGGCCGGCGGCGACCTGGCGCGTGTTCGCGTCGGTCACCCACTCGTCAAGGAGCTCGCCGGCCCGCTCCCGGACCCGCTTATCGCTGAGGCCGCCCTCGGCGGCCCTTTGCTCGGCCCGCAGACGTGGGTCCACGTACTCGTATGCGGTGCGGCCGATGTCGCGGATGAGCGGCATCAGGCTCCCTCCGCGACCGGCAGCGGACCACCCGGCTGGGGGGAGAGCTGCGCGGGGGAGGCGAACGCCGTCGCCGGCAGACGGGCCGCCAGCGCATCCGCAATGCCGCGCGCCGCTCGGAGCACCGGGAGGCTCCGGCCAGATATGCCCCGGACACCGCCCGACAGCACCGCGGCACCCGCCGAATCGAACGGGAGAGTGCCGATCACTGGGGTGTCGAGGGCGGTTGCGATCTCGTCTGGCGGGTACGGTCCGCGTTGGGAGAGCAGTACAAGCACCTCCACGCGGAGCGCGTGCAGGGACGGCAGCCAGGCGTGCAGATGCTGAATCTCCTCCAGGGTGGGCCGGGCCACGACCACGACCAGCCCCGCGCGCTGGATCAGCCGCGCAATCGGTGTCCGCTCCCGCACGCCCCAGCTCTCCAGGCGGCCGCAGTCGGCGATGACGTCGCAGCCAGCGTGCGCGAGGATCGAGAGATCCTCGGCGAGGCGGTCGAGGGGCAGCCGCATCTCCTCGGGCGACGTGGGCGCCACCACCACGTAGAGGCCGCCGCGCAACTGCTGAGCGTGCTCGAGAAGGGGGTTCCGGTCGGCCGCGGCCGCGACGTCGTGCGCGCGCTCCAGCGCCACCGTGAGGCTGACCACACCCCGGGTGACCTCGAGGCCGAAGCGCGCGGCCAGGTCACCGCCCGCCGGATCGCACTCGACGACGATCGGCGTGGGGCGCTCCCGCGGCCAGACCGCCCCCAGGGCGCAGGCCGCGGTGGTGACACCGGGGCCACCCTTGACGCTGCACAGCGGCAGCAGCGCCACCCTCTCAGCTCCCCCCGCCGGAGATCAGCAGCAGGACCAGGTTGCCGCTCGCCGCCGCCGGCGCCAGGGTGGTGGCCTGGTCGGTCGGCAGCTGCAGGGAGATGACGCCGTCCACGTCGTCGACGGCAACCACCGCCGCGTCGACGGGGCCGGTCACGACCGGTGCCGGTGAGGACGTGGATGCCGACGCGGTCTGGACGTCGATCACCTCCACCTCGTCACCGGCGGCGAGGCTCGGGGGGTACGAGCCGAGCTTGGCGCTCATCGCCATGACGCTATCGCCGGTGGGCAGCTGGACGGGACCGAGCTCGGCCACCACGAGCGGCGTGCCGTCGTACAGGGTGGTAGCCGCCGGACGACCGACAACCGCGTCCTCCTCCGAGGAGTCGATGACGCTGAGGCCGCCCATGTCCTGCGAGACGTTCACCACCTGGAGGTCACCGGCGGTGATGACCTCGCCTGCCGGCACCGTCTGGAACATCACCAGGATCCCGTGCTCACCGCTCACCGAGTGGATGAGCGCACCCACGCCCACCACCGACGCGAGCACCAGCACCAGGCCGACGACCAGCAGCGAGGGGCGCGGCCGCCACGGACGCGGCGCGATACGCGGGGCTGTCCGCCCACGGGGTGTGTCGGTGAGGCGGGTGGGGAGCATCGGTGTCTATCCCGCTGTGATCACGCTGGCGATCTGCTTCACCGTGATCTGCTCGGTCTCGGTCCAACCTGGGACCAAGCCCAGGTCGCCGCTGGCGCCCCCAGCCCCGGTGGAGGTCCATGTCGCGTGGTACCAGACGGTGGCGGAGAGGGAATACGTGCCCCCCGGCTGATCGGCGGACGTGTCGGAGTACGTGTACGTGCAGGCACCGCTGCCGGTCGGCGCTGGGATATTGCCCCACGCGCTGTTGTACGGGACCCCCTGGCCAAGGCAGGTGACACTGTCTCCGTCGGTCGTCCACACCACCTCCTCTGGGACAGCGACCACCGTCGCCGAGACGTCGCCGGCGGTCACCGTTGTGCCGATGTCCTGGTACGCGCCGGGATTCAGGTACAGGTACGTCGGAAGGCCCACCACCGCGGCGGAGGTGAGCGGCGGCGAGGTGCCGACGTTCGGCTTGACCCACCCGACCTGCGAGAGGGCCCACAGTCCGAGCACGTTGGCCGCCGTCGGCGGCGTGCTCAGGGCTCCCACCGCGAAAAGACCCGCTACCGTGGGGTCGGGACAGAAGACGACGCCCATCGAGAGATAAGGTGGAGTACCCAACTCGGCGGGGGCGTGAGAGTCCATCCACGCTATGACGGAGTTGTACTCGGCGGAGTCGAGCCAGGGCCAGGACGACGCGGGCGGTGCAGTGTCGCCGTATATCCACACCACCGAGCTGCCGCCCTCTTTCCAGCTGCAGTCACCACCACTCCCGCTGCCGGAAGTAGGGCTCGACGAGGGGCTGTCGGCGCCGCATCCGAGCCCACTTGGATCCGCGCTGCAGCTGGCCGTCGGTGTGGGCTGTGCGTATGCGTATGCGGTCGACGGCGAGACCGGCGAGCCCGGACTTGCCAAGGCGAGGCTGCCGGCCACGACCAGGAGGACGGCGGCGGCCGAGGACTTCAGTACCCGGTGCAATTCCCGTACTCCAAGCTGGCGACGGAGGCTGCTATCCACTTGCCCGAGACGAGCGTGAAGGTGATCCGTTCGCCATCGCCTCCGCCACTGGGCAAGTCGGGTTGGCTAGGAACGAGCTCGGGGGTGCCCCCGTTAGACGCTGTGTAGTACTCGAAGGCGACGTCCCACACACAGTCGGAGACCACCGCCGTTGTGCCGGTGTTGGAGATGACCTTTGGGTGCTCCGGGGTGAACGTGCCCTTCCCGATGATCCCCTGGGCCTCTTGTTGGATGAATTCACTCTGCCATTGCTGGAGCAGGGGGTTGACCATCGTCGCCGAGAGTGCGGGCAGATTCCACGCGCCAGGGC
>PLTL01000321.1:0-773 GCA_003164475.1 Candidatus Dormiibacterota bacterium
TGAAGAGCGGGATGATCTTCTCGGGGTACTGATACCAGCCGTAGGTGTTCGATCCCCGGGTCACGATCGCCGGGAAATCGTACGAGGCGCGGTAGGCCTGTACCAGCATCTCGCCACCCGCCTTGCTGGCGCTGTACGGGCTGCGCGGCCGGAGGGGATCACCCTCCCGGGACCGGCCCTCCGTGACGTCGCCGTAGACCTCGTCCGTGCTCACCTGGAGGAAACGCTGGTGGCCCGCCGCGCGCGCCGCCTCCAGGAGGACGTAGATGCCGTAGACGTCGGTCATGATGAACTGGCCGGGTGCCTCGAGCGAGCGGTCGACGTGCGATTCGGCGGCGAAGTTGACGATCACGTCGCACTCGCTCGCCAGCGGATCGACGACCGCCTGGTCGGCGATGTCCCCCTTGACGAAGCGGAAGCGGGGATCGACGCGGACCGGATCGAGGTTGCGCTCGTTGCCGGCGTAGGTCAGCTTGTCCAGGACAACCACGGAATCCTCTGGATGATCGCGCAGCGTCATCCGGACAAACTCGCTGCCGATGAAGCCCGCGCCTCCGGTCACAAGCAGCCGCATCTCAGATGTTCTCGATGCTCCAGTCGAATCCGATGCGGGGGTCGTTCCAGGCGATCCGTCCCTCGTCGGGATCGGCCGGATCATAGGGCTCGGTGACGTAGTAGTTGAGGATGACGTCGCGGAGGTCCAGCACCTGGTATCCGTGACCGACGAACGGGGGGATGGCAACCATCCTGGGCGCGTGCTCCCCCAGGATCAC
>PLTL01000321.1:794-2173 GCA_003164475.1 Candidatus Dormiibacterota bacterium
GAAGGGGCGTCCCTCATCATCGAGGTCTCCACGCTTGAGTTGCTCGATGAAGTAGCCGCGCTGGTCGGCGTGCTTGCGGAACGTCTTGACCATGACGCCGTCGATCGGGCCCAGACGCTGGGACGCCGGGACCGAGCTGATGCTGCTCAGCACGCGCTCCATGGGTTCGGTGACGGTCATCCAGGCCATCAGCGCAGCTCCACGCGGGAATGGTCACCCAGCATGAGCCGGTAGGCGTGCGGACGCTCCGGAGAGGAGCAGACCGTGCATCCCTTGCCGATCAGCGACGACTCGATCTTGCCGTCGACGTTGTCGATCACGCTCCCCTCCAGGACGATCGAGTGCTCGATCTCCGATCTGCGGATGGTGCAGTCATGGTAGATGGAGGTGAAGGGTCCCACGTACGCCTCTTCGATGAGGGTCCCGGAACCGATGATGGCGGGACCCCGGATGAGGCACTGGCGGAGCTGGGCTCCCGGCTGGATGACCACCTTGCCCTCAAGCCGCACGCCCTCGCCGATATTCCCCTCCACCCGAGGATCCAGGGTGTCGAGGATGATCCGGTTGGCCTCCAGCATGTCCTCGAGGCGACCGGTGTCCTTCCACCATCCGGTGATCACGTGGGGCATCACCCGGGCTCCGTCGTCGATCATCCGCTGGATGGCGTCGGTGATCTCGAGCTCACCGCGGGCACTCGGCTTGATGCGTTCGATGGCGCTGAACACCGCGGAGGAGAAGAGGTAGACGCCCACCAGGGCGAGGTCACTCCGGGGCACCGGGGGCTTCTCGACCAGCCTCACCACCCTCCCGTCCTCCAGCTCGGCCACCCCGAAGCGCTGCGGCTCGCGCACCTTGGCGAGCAGGATCTCGGCGTCCGGCTGCAGCCGGCGGAACTCCTCGACGAACTCGGTGATGCCGTCCCGGATCAGGTTGTCCCCGAGGTACATCACGAACCGGTCCTCGCCGAGGAAGGGCCTGGCAATGAGAACCGCGTGGGCGAGGCCCAGCGGTGCCTCCTGGGGAATGAAGGTCACCGAGGCGCCGAACCGGGACCCATCGCCGACCGCGGCTCTGACCTCCGGCCCCGTCTCACCGGTGATGATGCCGATCTCGGTGATGCCGGCGGCGACCACGGCCTCGATGCCGTAGAAGAGGATGGGCTTGTTGGCGACGGGCACCAGCTGCTTGGCGCTGGTGTGCGTGATGGGCCGGAGCCGGGTGCCCGTGCCCCCACTCAGGATCAGCGCCTTCACCTGGTCACCTCCATCTCGGGCGGTGTGCTCGCCTCGGCACCGGCCCAGCCGCGCACCCCCCGACCGCGGACGCGATGATAGCAGCGACTCGCGGTGTGGCGCATACGCCTCACACGCGTCACACCA
>PLTL01000321.1:2319-4004 GCA_003164475.1 Candidatus Dormiibacterota bacterium
CCCGGCGCGGCCGCCGGCTCCTCGCGATCGGGATTGTGGCGATCGCCACCGCGGGTTTGGGGACACGCTCCACACCCGTGTCAGCTCAGGTGACGCCAACCCTCTGGGGCATCGACACGCTCGACAACGTCCAGCAGACCGTATCGACAAAGCCCCCTGGCGACCTCAGTGCGACGCAGTCCGTCCTCGGCGAGCCTCAGTTCGCGGGGCAGTACCTGGTGTGGGGTGGCGAGACACCGCTGACGAGCGCCGATGCCCAGTTCATCTCGAATTCGGGGGTAGCCATCCTCCTGATTGACAGCCCCAACCAGGACTTCGGCGAGCAGACACCAGGCGACCCGAACCCGATCGGCCCGGGACCGCAAGGCACCGCGGACGCACAGCAGGCGATAGCGCAAGCACAGAGTCTGGACGTGTCGGCAGGGACGGCCATCTTTCGGGATGTGGAGGCCGATTCACCGATCAGCGCGAGTTACATCCTCAGCTACTACGACGCTTTCCAGGGCAGCGGATACGTCGCTGCCTTCTATGAGAACCCGAATACCTACCACGGCTTCAACTCGCCCTATTGCACGGCCGTCTCCGAGGACGCGGCCATCGGATCCGTCCCGCTCTGGTCGAGCTCGCCGGAGTTGCCGTCCTACTACCCGGAGGCGTCCGAGGATCCCGCCTGGACATGGGCTGGCTTTCCCGGTACCCCAACCCCCTGTGCGAGCAACACAGTAGCGTGGCAATACCTCGAGCGGGATTTGTACCCCGCTAATTGGCCAAGCGGCGCCCCTAACGTTGACGTCGACGAGTTCGACAGCGCCGACACGAACCTGTTGTGGAACGGCCCGAAGGGCCCCGGCGCCTATACGGCGCTGCAGCCGTACCGGGTCTGCGACACGCGGAGTGTGTCCGTCACCTGGTACAGCACAGAGTGCTCGGGACACCCCATCAGTCAGGGCGGCACCCTTGACGTCCAGATCACCGGGGTGGGCGGCCCCCAGGGCCAGTCGGTGCCCTCGAACGCCCAGTCGGTGGCGCTCAACGTCACCGCCATCTCCGGCACGGCCGGCACCTTCCTCAGCGTCTTCCCCGGCGGCGACGCCGTGCCCACCGCCTCCAACCTCAATGTCAGTGCCGGGCTCAACCAGGCCAACCTGGTGGTCGTTCCCCTGAGCATCGGCGGACAGATCTCGATCTACAACTCGCAGGGCACGATCAACGTGGCCGTGGACGTCCAGGGCTACTTCGCCGCCCCCTCCGGGTCCTCCTCGGTGCCCGGCCTCTTCCACCCCATCTCGCCGCTGCGCGTCTGCGACACCCGCAACGGCACCGGGACCGCGTGCTCCGGGGCCGGCAGCGACAACCTGCTGGGGGCCAACCAGTGGAGCCGGGTGGTGGTCTCAGGCTGCCCCACCGGCACCCCCTCCTGCACCGCCTCGGTCCCCACCAACGGGACCGCTGAGGCGGTGGCCCTCAACCTCACCGCCGTCTTCGGTTCGGCCGGGACCTTCCTCAGCGTGGTGCCACCCAACAGCTCCGACCAATGCCCCACCGGATACCCCGCCTTCTCCAACCTCAACGTGAAGGCCGGCTACAATCTGCCGAACCGGGTGATCGTGCCCCTCGGACCCCAGCAGGACGTCAGCGACTACAACAACCTGGCGCCCATCAACTTCATCCTCGACGTCAACGGC
>PLTL01000345.1 GCA_003164475.1 Candidatus Dormiibacterota bacterium
CAGGTCGATCCCGCTCCGCTCGGCGATGTCCAGCAGCTCCAGGCCCAGGCCCGCCTCGACCAGCGGCCCGCCCATCCCAGGCACCTGGGACCCCTGGCCCGGGAAGACCAGGGCCACCTGGTCGAGCATCACCCGCTCGGAGTCACTCTCGCCCGCCCCCGGGCCTGAGGACTACTCAGTCGGGATGACCTCTCGCCCCTTGTACTGACCGCAGTTGGGACAGATGGTGTGGGGACGGCGGGGGTGGCGGCATCTGGGGCAGGGAGACAGCGAGGGCCCCTGCAGCGCCAGGTGGGACCGGCGCCGGTCGCGCCGGGCCTTGGGGATGCGTTCCTTGGGCAGTGCCATGACGAAAACGGAGTCTAGCAGGGGCCCGCCGAGGCTACCGCTTCCGACCTCGGCCCTTGGGCTTCTCGCCGCCCTCCGCGCCTGGGGCCAGGGTCTCCAGGCCCCGCCTCACCTGGGCCAGCGCCGAGGTCAACTCGGTCTCCAACTCCTCCATCCGGTCACGCACGTAGTCGTCGGCGTCGCGGCGCATCTTGCGGCTGCGCTCGCGGGCCTCGGTCAGGAGGCGGTCCGCCTCCAGGTTGGCCCGCCGGGTCAGCTCGTGGTCATCGGTGAGCCGGTCGGCCCGCTCCTGGGCTGCGAGCAGTGTCTGCTCCGCCTGCTCGGAAGCCTCCCGGTACCGCGCCTCCCGGTTCTCCAGGACCATCCGGGACTCTCGGATCTCGTCGGGGAGGGCCATCCGGATCTGGTCCAGGGCCTCCAGGATCTCCTCCTCGCTGACAACGATGGTCGAGGTCAGAGGCAGCCGGCGGCTCTGGTTGACCAGCCCCTCCAGCCGGTCCAGGACGTCGAAGACCGAGATCGCCTCGGGGGCTGGCTCGAACTCCTCGTTCTCGTCGGGCATCTTCCCTCCTATCCGGCCCGGGTCGCCGGGGCCGACCTCAACTTCGTCTGGAGCGCCCGCTCCACCACCGGGGCCACCAGGCCCTCGATGCTACCCCCATGGGCGCAGACGTCCTTGAGCAGCGAGGAGCTGAGGTAGACATTGGAGAACCCAGTGATGAGGAATACGGTGTCGATCCTCGGCTCCAGCTGCCGGTTCATCAGCGCCATCTGGAACTCGTTGTCCAGGTCGGAGACCGCGCGCAGTCCCCGGATCATGACCGTGGCCCCTTCCGCCGTGGCGAAGGCCACCGCCAGCCCCGAGAAAGGACGGACGGTGATGTCGGTGTCCGGGCCCAGGCTCTGACGGACCAGCTGGGCGCGCTCCTCCACCGAGAAGAGGTAGTTCTTCTGCTCGTTGTCCAGCACGCCGACCACGATTCGATCGAATATCTCTCGGGCTCGGCGGATCACATCCAGGTGCCCGCCGTGGATGGGGTCGAAGCTGCCGGGATAGACCGCCGTGGTCATGGGGCCCTCCGATAGAGGGAGAGGTGGGTGGTGCCGTACCTGGCGGTACGCACGCAATTTAGCGCCCCGACCCGATCCGGCACCGAGAGCTCGCGATGGTGCTCCACCACCACCACCGGTTCCCACCCGCTCCGGGTTGCGGCCAGCTCCCCCAGGAGCCGCACCGAGGCCAGGCAGAGCTGGGGGCCGTCCTCCAGGTAGGGCGGGTCGAGCAGGACCAGGCCCGAGGCGATCAGGTCCTCCGGATGAGACCTGACAAAGCTCAGGGAGTCCCCGACCACCACCCGTCCGCGCCCGGTCCAGCCCAGGCTGTCCAGGTTGCTGCCGATCACCCGGGCCCGCCGGGGCTGGAGCTCGACGAAGGTGACGGCACGGGCGCCCCGCGAAAGCGCCTCCAGTCCCAGGCTGCCGATCCCGGCGAAGAGGTCCACCACCTCAGCCCCCACCACAAGTTCTCCGAGGATGTTGAAGCAGGCGGCCCGCACCAGCCCGCTGCTGGCCCGCAGCCCGTCCCCGGCCAGGGTGTGCAGATGTCGGCCGGCGGCCTCTCCCCCGGTCAATCGGGCTCCCCTGGTCATGGAGGGCGCCCGTCCCGTCCCGCCAGATCCTCGGCTCATGGGCCAAAGCATCGCAGGGAACGGGCCGGGCTGGCCACGAGCAGCGTCGGGCGGTCTCCAGGCGCTTTCAGGCCGCTTCCGTCCAGGGATCGCGGGCCGGTCCCCACCGACCGCGGGAGAGCTGGGCCCCGCCCGAGCGGTCAGTCGAATTCGAACACCACCTGGTAGTGGCGCATCTCCTGGCGCAGCAGGGGATCGCGCAGCTCCGGATCGCGGTCCAGCAGCGTCTCCGCCGCCGACCTCGCCCGCCGGCGCAGACCCTCGTCGAGGAGGTCACCCACCCGCATCTCGGGGAGCCCGTGCTGGCGCAGCCCGTACGGTTCGCCGGCCCCTCGCAGTTTGAGGTCGATCTCAGCTAGCTCGAACCCATCGCGGTGGTCGACCAGGGCCCGGAGCCGGGCCCGGGCGGCGACCTCCTCGTCCTCGGCGAAGAGCAGGCAGAAGGAGGGGTCTGGGCCCCGCCCAACCCGGCCCCGGAACTGGTGCAGCTGGGCCAGGCCGAAGCGGTCGGCGCCTTCGATTCCCATCACCGTCGCGTTGGGGAAGTCAACCCCCACCTCGATGACGCTGGTCGCCACCAGGATGTCGAACTCTCCGGCACCGAAGGCCGCCATCCGTTGGGCCTTCTCGCGGGCCGGAAGCCGCCCATGGACGAGCGTGAGCCGGAGATCCGGGAACACCTCGGAGCGAAGGCGCTGGTGCTCGGCGGTGGCGGAGCGGGTCTGCTGCAGGGGCGAGTCCTCCACCAAAGGACAGATGATGAACCCTTGGTGGCCGCGGCGGACCTCGGAGCGGATGAACTCGTAGGCCTCCGGGCGCTGGGCCGGCTCCACCAACCGGGTCTCGATGGGGATCCTGCTCGGGGGGAGGTGCCGGATCTGGCTCACGTCGAGATCCCCGTAGAGGGTCCGCGCCAGGGAGCGCGGGATCGGGGTTGCGGTCAGGGACAGGAAGTCCGGGTTCAGCCCCGCCTTCTCCAGCAGCCGCAGCCGTTGCGCCACCCCGAACCGGTGCTGCTCGTCGACGATGCAGAGCCCCAGATCGGGCAGGGTGACATCGTCCTCGATCAGGGCGTGGGTGCCAACGACGATCTGGTCAGCGCCGGCGCTGAGAGCAGCCAGAATCTCCCGGCGCTGGACGGCCGTGGTGCTGCCCACCAGCAGGCGGGGCCAGATTGCAAACTTGGAGAGCAGCTCCCTCAAGGTGTCGAAGTGCTGCCGGGCCAGGATCTCGGTGGGGGCCATCAGGACCACCTGGTGGCCGGCCGCCATCGCCATCCGGGCCGCCATCGCGGCCACCACCGTCTTGCCCGATCCCACGTCTCCCTGGAGCAGCCGGTTCATGGGCGAGGGACGGTCCATGTCGGTGAGGATCTCGTGGGCGGCCCGGCGCTGGTCGTCGGTGAGCTTGAACGGGAGGCTGGCAACGAACTCCCTCGCCACTCCCACGCTGTAGGGGCTACGGACCCCCGCCCTCCGCAACCGCTGGCGGCGGGCCATCAGGGCGGCCAGCTGGGGATAGAAGAGCTCATCGAAGCCGAATCGCTCCTGAGCTCGCTCCAGCGCACCCTGGTCCTCAGGGAAATGGATGTCGTGGAGCGCCCCGGATAGGGGGATGAGCCCCTCGCGGAGGCGGATCGGCTCCGGCAGGGGGTCCTGAATGCCGGCAGCCAATGGGAGCAGGCGGGCCACCTGGGCCCGCAGCCAGCGGGAGCTCACCCCGTAGGTCTCGGGATAGGTGGGCACCAGCACCCCGACACTGGACTGGCTCACCAGCTTGCGCTCGCGCTCCACATCGGGGTTGCGCAGCTGCAGTTCACCTGCCCGGCTCCGGGCCGCCTTGCCGTGGAGGGTGAGCCGATCCCCCAACTTGAGCAGATGGCGCAGGTGGGGCTGGTTGAACCAGACCACCGCGAGCTCGCCAGTGGGGTCGGCCACCCGTGCCTCGATCAGCTCCATCCTCCGGTAGCGGGCTCGGCGCGCGCTCATCCTCACCAGTTCCACCTCGACGGTGGCGGCCAGTCCCGGGCGGAGCTGGTTCACAGATACCCGCTCACGCTGGTCGTCGTGGCGCCGGGGTAGGTACCAGAGCAGATCCCGAACGGTCCGGCAACCGAGCCGGTGCAACCCCTCCAGTCGCTGGGGCGAGATCCGAGGCAGCTGGGACAGCGGGGAGTCAAGGCCGAGGGCGGCCACCCCGGGAGCCACCTGCCCGCCACCGCGGGCGCGAGCCGGGGTGCGGCTAGGGCCTGGCTTCAAGGTAGACGTAGGCGAGGGTCCCCGGGCCGCAGTGGCTGCTGATCACTGGGCTGGCGTGGTGCATCAGGATGTCCATCCCCGGGAACGTCCCCCTGGCGTCGGCGAGGAGGCCCGCGGCATCGTCGGACGTCCCCACGTAGAGCACCCCCAGGCCGGCCAGGGGACGGTGCTCCACCAGGATCTCGCTGAGCCTGCTGATCCCCACCGCCCTGCTCCTCACCCGGCCGATGGGGACCACCGACCCGTCGGCACCCAGGCCAATGATAGGCTTGATCGAGAGGGCGCCCCCCAGGATCGCCTGGACCTTTCCGATCCGTCCCCCCAGCTGCAGGTAGCGGACGGTGTCCACCAGGCAGACGATCCCGCTCCGGTCCGCCATCCCGGCCAGCGCGGCGACGATCTCGGTGGCCGAGCGCCCCCCCTGGGCCAGCTCCACCGCCCTCAGCACCTGAAAGCCGGTGGCCAAGCTCACCGTCCGACTGTCCACGACGTGGATCCGTCCCTGGCCGATCGCCTCGGCGGCAACCAGCGCCGAGCCACAGGTGCCGCTCAGGGCGGAGGCGATGTGGACCGAGACCACCTCGTCCTCGGGTGCCACCAGCAGCCTTCGGTAGACGGCCTCGAAGTCGCCGGGGGGTGGCTGCGAGGTGCGGGGGAGGGCCCTGGCCGCCGCCAGCCGGCGCAGGAACTCCTGGTCGTCGATGTCGACCCGGTCGCGGAACTCCTCGTCCCCGAAGTGGATCCGAAGAGGGACGGTGGCCACCCCGGCCTCGGCTCTGAGCTCCTCAGGCAGGTCGCAGGTGCTGTCGGTGACGATCCGGACGGTCACCGCTCGGCCCGTCTACTCCGCCGAGAGGATGAACGGGTAGAGGGCCTGGCCGCCGTCGTGGCACTCCACCTCCAGATTCGGGAACCGCTGCCGAATCGCCCCGGCCAGGCCCTCGGCGGCGGCCGCGGCGACCTCGGCGCCGCGGTAGATGGTTACCACCTCGACCGAACCCGGGGGCAGCTCCCCCAGGGCCGCCAGCACCACCTCCTCCACCTCCCCGCCGGAGCTGACCAGGCGGCCGTCCAGCATGCCCACCACCTCCCCCTTGGCGATGTCGCGGTCGCCCACCCGGCTGTCCCGCACCGCATTGGTCACCTCGACGGCATGGACCCCGACCAGGGCCCGCTCCATGCGGTGGCGGTTCACCTCCAGAGAGGACTCGGGGTCGAATGCGAGAAGTGCCGCGATCCCCTGGGGGAGGTTGCGGGATTTCACCACCGCGGCGCTTCGGGGGGAGACCCGCGCCGCCTGCTCCGCCCCCAGGACCAAGTTAGGGTTGTTGGGCAGCACCAGGGACTGGTGGGTGCCGGCCTCACTCATCGCCCGCAGCAGCTGTTCGGTGGAGGGGTTCATGCCCTGGCCTCCCTCCACCACCGCCGCCGCGCCCAGCCCCAGGAGCAGCTCCCGGAAGCCCTGGCCCTGGGCCACCGCCACCACCCCGAGCGGGGCGCCGCTGGCCTTTTCCGCCACCGCGATGGCCCGCTCCCGAGCCTGGCGGTGCTGGTCGGTCATGTCCTCCACCTTGAGCCGCTCGATCCGGCCCACCTGGGCCGCCCTGGAGAGCACCTCCCAGGGCTCGGGGGTGTGGATGTGGACGTGGAGCAACCCCCTGTCCCCGACCACCAGGGCCGAGTCGTCGTCGGACTCGTTGCCCAAGCGGGCCCGAAACTCCAGCGGGTCGAGCTCGGAGCCCAGCAGCGAGAACTCCGTGCAGTAGCCGAACCCGCCCTCGGGAGCGCTGACGGCGGCCACTCCCCCCCCGGGCGCACCAACCGGCCAACCCCCGCCGGCGGCGACCCTGGCCTCGAGCGCGACCGGCCAGCCGGCGGGGCCGGTGATCCGGTCCGAGATCGCGCTCAGAATCACAGCCAGGCCGAATCCGCCGGCATCCACCACCCCGGCCTGGCGAAGGACCTCCATCTGCTCCCGGCTGCGCTCCACCGCGGCCCACGCCTCCGCCACCATCGCCTGCAGCACCCGGGTCAGATCGCTGCCGGACTCGAAGGTCTGCTGGGCCGCCTGGGCGGCATCCCGGATGACCGAGAGGATGGTCCCCTCGACCGGCCGCTTGACCGCCAGGTAGGCCACCCGAGAACCCTCCTGAAGTGCCTGGCAGAGCCCCTTGGCGTCCAGGCTGTCGTGTCCCTGGCACTGGGTGGAGAAGCCCCGGAGCACCTGGGAGAGGATCACTCCCGAGTTGCCCCGCGCCCCCATCAATGAGCCGTGAGCGGCGGCTCCGGCCACCGCCGGGACCGCGGCTGTGGGCGGCAACTTCTCGACCTCGAGACAGGCCGCCTCCAAAGTTAGGTGCATGTTGCTCCCGGTGTCCCCATCCGGCACCGGGAAGACGTTCAGCTCGTTGATCCGTTCCCGCTGCTCGAAGAGCCGCTCCAGGGCCCGCTCCAGCCCCTCGCGCAGACCTTCGGCGGTCACCTCCAGGGGCGACCCTGCGGTGGCAATGTCAGCTGCCGCCATCCCGCTCCTCAGGAGGCCTGATCCCCTGCACGTTGACGTTGACCTCCAGGACCGGCACGGAGAGGTGCTTCTCCAGGCTGTAGGCGACCGCACTCATCAGGTTGTGGGCGACCTCGAGGATCCGCACCCCGTGGTCGACCACCACGTAGAGCTCCACCGAGAGCCCCTCGTCGGAGACCCGCAGCTCGATCCCGCGCTCAGCGTTGTCCCGGTTCAGCAGTTCGGCGAGGCCGTCCCTCAGCCCCCTGGCCGACATCCCCACGATGCCGTAGCAGTCGCCGGCCGCCCGCGCTGCCAGCACCGCCACCACCCGGGGCGACACCTCCACCGAGCCGAGCGGGTAGGTCTGCATCAGCGGCCGGTTGCTTGGCACGGGAGCCTTCCTCCTGTCGAAGCGGCGGGGAGCCATCCGGGCCGCCCGGTGGCGCGCAGCGGCGGGGCTGATAGACTGCGGCCGGAATCATATCGGGGTTTGGTCCCGCGGCAGGGGCCGACAGTGTCAATTGTCTTCGAGGTCGTCATGGCGAAGCGGTGTGAGATCTGCGGCAAGGGACCGGTGGCCGGCAGCAACGTGAGCCACTCCAAGGTACACACGCGCCGGCGCTTCATGCCCAACCTGGTGACCGCCCACGTCGTCCCCCGGGGCGGCGGGTTGCCCCAGAAGGTGCGGGTCTGCACCCGCTGCCTGCGCACCTCCGCCAAGACCGCCTGAGCGAGCCCCGCTAGCGTTCGCCGTCTCTCAGCTGACGCAGCACCGAGACCATCTCCAGAGCCGCCTGGGCGGCCTCCACTCCCTTGTTCCCGAGCTTGCCCCCAGCCCGCGCCTCAGCTTGGTCGACCGAGTTGGCGGTGAGCACTCCGAAGGCGATCGGCATCCGGTGCCGCCGGGCCAGCTCGGCGATCCCGGAGCTGGCCGCCTCGGCCACGTAGTCGAAGTGGGGGGTGTCCCCCCGGATCACTGCCCCCAAGGCCACCACGGCGTCGCAGCCTCCCCGCTCCAGCAGCTCGGCCACCGCCACCGGTATCTCGACGCTGCCGGGCACCCAGATCAGCTCGATGTCCTGCTCCTCGACGCCGTGCTGGCGCAGAGTCCGGCCGGCCCCCTCCACCAGCTGTCGCACCACCGTCTCGTTGAATCGGGACGCGACCAGCCCGATCTTGAGCCCGCGCCCGTCCAGGATCCCCTCGGTCACCTTCATCGCTGCTCTCCCTGCTCCAGGCCCGGCTGTCTCAGCACGTGGCCCAGCTTGTCCCGCTTGGTCGCCAGGTAGCGCCGGTTGTGGTGGTTGGGGGTCACCTCCAGAGGTACCCGCTCCACCATCTCCAGGCCGTGCCCCTGAAGCCCGTAGTACTTTCGGGGGTTGTTGCTCATCACCCGGAGCCGGCGCAGTCCCAGGTCGGAGAGGATCTGGCTTCCGATCTGGTAGTCGCGGCTGTCCGCGGGGTACCCCAGTTTGAGGTTGGCCTCGACGGTGTCCAGCCCCTGGTCCTGGAGCGCGTAGGCGCGGAGCTTGTCCATCAGTCCGATCCCGCGCCCCTCCTGGCGGAGGTATACGACCACCCCCTCACCGGCAGCGGAGATCTGGCGCATCGCCTGGTGGAGCTGCGCCTGGCAGTCGCAACGCTGGGAGCCGAAGACATCACCCGTGAGGCACTCACTGTGGACCCGGACCAGCGTCGGGCGTTCGGGCAAGGGGTCGCCGAGCACCAGCGCCACGTGGATCGCCGCGGTTATCCGGTCCCGGTATCCGATCGCCCTCCAGATCCCCTCCTTGGTGGGGATGACCGTCTCCGCTCCCCGCTCCACCAGCTGCTCGCGCCGGTGCCGGTGGGCGATCAGGTCGGTGATGCTGATGATGGGAATCCGGTGCTGGCGCCCGAACCTCTCCAGCTGGGGACGCCGGGCCATGGTGCCGTCCGAGTTCGCGATCTCGCAGACCACCCCGGCGGGGCGCCGGCCGCTGAGCCGGCAGAGGTCGATCACCGCCTCGGTGTGGCCGGCCCGCTCCAGCACCCCCCCGGGCTTCACCCGGAGCGGGAATACGTGCCCGGGCCGGACGAAGTCGGCCGCGGTGGACCGCGGGTCCGCCAGAGAGCGGATGGTGGTGGTGCGGTCCTGGGCGCTGATGCCGGTCGTCACCGCGTCACCGGCGGCGTCGACCGAGACGGTGAACGCGGTCCCCTGGTGAGAGGTGTTGTTCCCCACCATCGGGGGCAGCGCCAGCTGGTCCAGCCGCTGGGAGTCCATAGCGACACAGATGAGCCCCCGCGCCTGGACCATCATGAAATTGACCTGGTCGACGGTGGCCGTCTCGGCGGCGAGGCAGAGGTCGCCCTCGTTCTCCCGGTCCTCGTCGTCGACCACGATCACGAAACGGCCCTGGCCAAACTCCGCAACCGCCTCTTCGATGCTGGCGAAGCTCACCTCACTCAGCTCCCGCAGCTGACCCGGGCCGCGTCCGGCTCCATGCCGCCGAACCGACTAGGTGTGGGGCCACCAGCCGCTCCACCAGCTTGGCCATCGAGTCGGCCTCCACATTGACCATGGTGCCCGGCAGGTAGCCGGACGCGACGGTGCTGGCCATGGTGTGAGGGATCAGCGACACCCTGGCCGTGGTCTCAGTCCCGCGGTCCTCGACCGAGACCAGGGTGAGCGAGCAACCGTCGACGGCTATGGAGCCCTGAGGGACGCAGTAGCGACCCACCGAGGCGGGGACCCGCAGGGTCAACCAGACGGCGTTCTGCTCCGGCTCCACCGCCAGCACCTCGCCGGTGGCGTCGACGTGGCCGCTCACCAAATGGCCGCCCACGGGTGCCCCCAGCGCCAGCGCCGCCTCCAGGTTGACCCGGTCACCAGACGCCAGCGCCCCCAGGGTGGTGCGCCTCAGGGTCTCCGGCATCACCTCGACCGCGACCCGGCCCAGCTCCCGGCTGACAACGGTCAGGCAGCACCCGTTCACGGCCAGGCTGTCGTCCACCCGCAGCGCTCCCCAGCCCGACGGATGCGCGATCACCAGCACTCCGGGAAGCGCCTGAGGAATGGACTCTATCTCTCCGACGGCCGTGACGATCCCCGAGAACAACCTCATACCTCCGCGGTGACCAGGAGGTCCGGGCCCACCCGCTCGGCGCGCAGCCCCCGGGCCTGCCAGCTCTGTTCCAGACGCGCGGTACCCTTGCCACCAAATGGCCCCGGGGCCCCGGCACCGCCCAGCACCCGGGGTGCGACGAAGGCGACCATCCGGTTGCCCAGCCGCTGCTCCAGAAACGAACCCAGCAAGGTCGGACCGCCCTCCACCAGGACGCTGACCACCTGGCGCCGACCCAGCTGGCCCAGGAGTTCAGGTAGCCCCACCCCCACCCTGCCCCCGGGAAGGCTGAGCACCTCCGCTCCGGCTTGCTCGAGAGCTCGGCGGCGTCGGGGGTCGGCTCCCTCCACCGTGGCGATCAGGATCCCCGCGCCCCGCTCCTCGAATAGCCTGGCCGTCGGCGGGGTACGAAGCCGACCGTCCACGACCGTCCGGAGCGGCTGGCGCCGTCCCTCCATCCCCCATCGGGCGGTCAGGCGCGGGTCGTCGGCCAGGACCGTGCCCGAGCCGACCATGACGGCGTCGTGCCGGCAGCGGAGCTGGTGCCCGCGCATCCTGGCCTCCTCAGACGTGATCCACTGCGACTCGCCGCTGGAGGTGGCCACCTTACCGTCCAGGCTCATGGCGAACTTGAGGGTCACCCAGGGTCGACCGGTCGTCATCCAGGCCGCGAATTCCTCAATCAGCGTGTCGGCCTCCTCACGGCGCTCGCCCAGGATCACCTTGACCCCGGCGCCGCGGAGGCGGGCCAGACCCGTTCCGTGGACCCTGGGGTTGGGATCGAGGGTGGCGATGTGTACCTCGGCCACCCCCGCCTCCAGAATCCTCTCGGTGCAGGGCGGGGTTCGGCCCTGGATGCAGCAGGGCTCCAGGGTCACCCAGAGGCTGGCCCCGTTCGCCTGGGGCCCAGCTGCCTCCAGGGCGACCACCTCGGCGTGGGCGAGTCCGGCCCGAACGTGATAGCCCTCGCCGACAACCACCCCATCGCGCACGAGAACCGCCCCCACCATGGGGTTGGGCGAGGTCTGGTGGTCAGCCCGCCCCGCCAGCTCAAGGGCGCGCGCCATCAAGTCCAAGGGCTGGCCGGCCTCCATCCTGACTTCCGTCCCGTCGATCACTACTACTCCCTGCTGCGGAGCAGGGAGCTCGGGACCGGCCCAAGTTTCGACCGGACCTGTCTTCTCCCATCCAGACTCGAGAAGAGGCCGTCCTAGCCCTCGTCTCTGACTGTCGGCCCCGGAATTCCACCGAGTCCTGCGCTGCCGGGATGCTCCCCTTGGCGCTCGCGGGCTCTCACCGCCGGTCGGGATTCTCACCCTGCCCCGAAGACCAACTCAGCGTACCACAGCCCACGCAACACCCCGGCCGACTTGCCGGGCGCGCCATCCCGATGGGGGCGACTTCAGCCCGCTAACATCAGAGGGGCGTGCCGAGGTGGTGAAATGGTAGACACGCTGCTTTGAGGGGGCAGTGAGCGTAAGCTCGTCCGGGTTCAACTCCCGGTCTCGGCACCACCCCCGACCCCGCCCACAGAGGGGTTGAGCAGCTTCTCCGGCTCCCGGAGCCGGTCGGCCAACCGATAAAGGAACGCTGACGCCCGCATTCCATCGATCACCCGGTGGTCGAAGGAGAGCGAGAGGTTGGCTCGGCGTCCCACCTCCACCCGGCCTTCGCGCACCACCGCGCGATCCTCGATGGCGTGGACTCCGAGGATCGCCAGGTTGGGCCAGTCGACGAGTGGGGTCGCCAGCAGGCCACCCATCCTCCCGCCGCTGGAGACCGTGAAGGTGGAACCGCCCAGCTCCGCCACGCTCAGCTGGCCGCCCCGGGCCGCCTCCACCACCCGGACCAGCTCGGTCTGGAAGGTGGCGGGCGCCATCAGGTCAGCGTCCGCGAGGGTGGCGACCACGAGCCCGTCCGGAGTCTGGACCGCGATCCCCAGCTTCACCCGGTCGTGGTAGACGATCTCCAGGGCCTGGTCGTCAAAGCTGGCATTGAAGACCGGGTCGTCGCCCAGGCCTGCCAGCGCAGCGAGGCAGATCAGCCCCAGGATGGTCGGCCCACCAGGCCGGCCGGCCGCCCCTTCAACCGCCTCCATGTCAGACTCCAGCACCACCGTGACCTGGGCCACGATCCGATGGGCCGCGGCCATCCGCTCGGCCATGATGCGGGCGGCTCCGCGCAGCGGAACCCGTCGGCCGGACTTGAGCAGGTCCGCGATGCGCACACGATCCCCGGGTCTGCTGCCGCTGACCTGGCCCAGGTCCACTCCCCGTTGGCGAGCGGCCCGCCTCGTCGAGGGCAGCGCTCGCACCCGCGAAGATGCCGGATCGTCACGACCCGCTCGCTCGGAGATCGCCGGAGGAGATGCTGCCGCCGCCGGCTCGGGCTGAGGTGCAGCAGCCTCCGGCTCCGGGCCATCGATCCGCAGGAGCGGAGCGCCGACCCGGATCCGAGCCCCCTCCGGGGCGAGGATCGCCCCCACCTTGCCCTGGAAGGGAGAGGGGATTTCAGCAGTGGCCTTGTCGGTGCCGACCACGACCAGGACCTGGTCGAGCTCGACCTCCTCGCCGACGGCGACCCTCCACTCGATCACCTCACCCTCGGTGACGCCCTCGCCCAGGTCGGGCAGCTTGAACTCGGCCACGGCCCGGCTCAGTAGTCGAGCATCAGGCGGGCGGCGGCAAGGACCCGCTCCGCCGATGGCAGGGCGTCGTCCTCGTTCTGCATGAGCGGGAAGGGCATGTCCATCCCGGTGACCCTGAGGGTCGGGGCCAGGAGCACGTCGGCCGCCTCCTCCTGGAGCAGGGCCGCGATCTCGGCGCCCACCCCGCAGTGGCGGGGGGCCTCGTGGACCACCAGCACCCGTCCGGTCTCATGAGCTGCCGCCAGCAGGCTGTCACGGTCAAGGGGATAGATGCTGCGCAGGTCCAGGACCCTGACCGAGGCCCCCTCGCCCTGGAGTCGGTCCGCAGCTTCCAGCGCCACCTCCACCATCGCCCCGTAGGCCACCACGGTCAGGTCCTGACCGGCCCGCACCACCGCCGCACGCTCCAGGTCACCGGGCTGGAACCTCGCCGGGACCTCCTGGCGGCCCCGCCGGTACATCCGCTTCGGCTCCAGGAACACCACCGGGTCGCCGCAGCTGACGGC